>DAIRXT010000011.1:0-21092 GCA_036819575.1 Candidatus Nanopelagicales bacterium
GCTAATTGAGCAGGCCAGGCAATTGATTTATCTTCAACCATTACTGGTCCTGGTTTTAGTCGAGTTAATGCTTGTTCCACAATGTTTAAAGATTCATGCATTTCACGCATTCTTATTAAGAATCGACCATAAGTATCACTGGTATTTTCTGTCACAACATTAAATTCATAATTTTCATATCCACAATAAGGTTGAGTTTTTCTTAAATCCCAAGGCAAACCTGTTGATCTCAAAACTGGACCAGTAATTCCAAGTGCCATACAGCCTGTTAGATCAAGTACTCCAACATTTTTTGTTCTGGCGGTCCAAATTGGGTTGTCAACTAAAATATTAAAATTATCTTTAAATCTAGTTCTTAATAATTTAATTGTTTCTTCAATTTTCTTTTCAGCTCCAACAGGTAGATCTACTGCTACTCCACCAGGTCTGACATAAGCCATATTCATTCTTAAACCTGTGATCATTTCAAATAGGTCAAGAATTAATTCTCTGTCTCTAAAACCATTTGTCATTGCAGTTAATGCACCTAGTTCCATACCACCTGTTGCTAAGGCAACTAAGTGAGAAGAAACTCTGTTTAATTCCATTAACAAAACTCGAATTGTGTTGGCGCGATCTGGAATCTGATCAGTAATTCCCAACATTTTTTCAACTGCTAAACAATATGCTGTTTCATTAAATATTGGGGATAAGTAATCCATACGCGTTACATAAGTAGTTCCTTGAACCCAGGAACGATATTCCATGTTCTTTTCAATACCGGTATGTAAATAACCAATTCCACAACGAGCTTCGGTTACGGTTTCGCCATCTAATTCAAGAATTAATCTGAGTACACCATGTGTTGATGGATGTTGTGGTCCCATGTTTACAACAATTCGTTCACGCTCACCAGCAGTGGAACCTAATACTGTGTCCCAATCTCCGCCTGAAAGTGTGTAAACACGACCTTGGGTTGTGTCATAAGAACCTGAAAAAATATCTGTACTCATCCGCTGTAACTTCTTCTTTCATCTGGAGGAGGAATTACTGCTCCCTTATATTCAACTGGGATTCCACCAAGTGGATAATCTTTTCTTTGTGGATAGCCAACCCAATCATCTGGCATTTCAATTCTTGTTAAAGATGGGTGTCCATCAAAAATAATTCCGAAGAAATCATAAGTTTCTCTTTCGTGCCAATTGTTAGAAGGATAAATATCTGTAATTGATGGAATGTGTGGATCGGTTTCTGAGGTAACTACTTCAATCATCACTCTTCTGTTATTTGTAATTGAAACAAATGGATAAATTGCGTGTAATTCACGATTCTTTTCTTTAGGCCAATGAGCACCCGCAACTCCCATACACATTTCAAATCGAAGTGCAGGATCATCTCTTAAAACTCGAGCCACAGCTTTTAAGTGCTCTTTTTTAACCATTAAAGTTAATTGATCAACTTGAACTACAACTCTTTCAATTGCTTGTTCGAAAGTTACTTTCTGAGAAGGTAAAGCTTTTTCTAGGGCATCTGCTATTTCATCAAAGTAACTTCCATAAGGTCTTTGTGCACTAGGTGCTGCTTGAATCGTTGTTACTAATCCACCAAAACCTGAAGTGTCTCCTGCTGAAGTTGAACTTCCAAAAGCACCCTTAACAACATCTTTAAGTATTGGTGTTTCGTTAGTAGTAATTATTTCTTTGTCACTCATGAAAGAAGACCTTTTAATTCAATAAGTGGAGATTCTTTCAAACTGTTATCTTCAAGTTGAATTACTTGCTTCTCTCTTTGTTTACCAAGTTTCATATCTTGAATTTGATCGTGAATTTTCAAAATTGCATCCATTAACATTTCAGGTCTTGGTGGACATCCAGGAAGATACATATCTACTGGTACAACGTGATCAACACCTTGCACAATTGCGTAGTTATTAAACATTCCACCAGAAGATGCACAAACACCCATTGCTAGAACCCATTTAGGTTCAGCCATTTGATCATAAATTTGTCGCAACACTGGTGCCATTTTTTGACTTACGCGTCCAGCAACAATCATTAAATCTGCTTGTCTTGGACTTGCTCTAAAAACTTCCATTCCAAATCTTGCTAAGTCATATCTACCGGCACCTGTTGCCATCATTTCAATTGCACAACATGCCAAACCAAATGTTGCAGGCCACAAAGAAGATTTACGAACATAACCTGCTAATTGCTCAACTGAAGTTAACATCACTCCACTTGGTAATTTTTCTTCAATTCCCATTTATTCCCACTCAAGTCCGCCGCGGCGCCAAACATAGGCGTAGGCAATAAATACTGTTCCGATGAACAGCAGCATTTCAACTACTCCAAATAAACCAAGTTGATCAAATGAGACCGCCCATGGATATAGGAAAACAATTTCAATATCAAAAATAATAAATAGCATTGCTGTTAAGTAATACTTAATTGGAAATCTTCCACCACCAACAGGTTGTGGAGTTGGTTCAATTCCACATTCATAAGCTGAAAGCTTTGCTCGGTTATAGACCTTAGGTCCAGCAAGAGCACCCGCAACAATTGAGAAAGCTGCAAAGGCAAAAGCTAGGGCTCCTAGCCCAACAATTGGCCAAGCAGTATTCACTTATTACTCCTTAAGTTTTGCGATTTGAAGAGTAAAAACACCAAGTTCAAATATGAGTCTATTGAGTGACTTTGAGGGGATATAGAACGACAGCCGCTCTTCGCACTTGTGCAATTGTGCAATTGTGCAAACCCTAGTTTTTGTTGCAAATGATGCATAAGTTCATGCAGCAGGAGCGATTTTAGTTAACGCATTAATAATTCGATCAGATTTAGTTTTACCCGCTGGGCTATAAAGATTAGCCAACAATTTCAAAGTAAATCTCATCAACGGCTTTGAGGCCATTCCATACTTCGTTGCAATCTGCATTATCTGAGGATTACCAATTAATTTAACAAAAACTCTACCTAATGTGTAATAACCACCAAGGCGATCTTTTAGCACCACTGGATAGTTATGAAGTTCTGTTTCCATAGCAAAAGATGATTTTGCTTTTACTGCCTTTTCAATAACTTCTGCTGCCACTTGACCTGTTTCCATGGCATAAGCAATTCCTTCACCGTTAAATGGATTAACCATTCCACCAGAGTCGCCAACTAAAATCATTCCTTTTGTGTAATGAGGTTGTCTATTAAATCCCATCGGTAAAGCTGCACCACGAACTTGTTGTGTCATGTTTTCATCTCGAAAACCCCACTCAACTGGTGTTTGGTCAAGCCAACGTTTTAACAAATCTTTGTAATCAATGCTTTGAAATACTGGTGATGAATCAAGGATTCCTAATCCAACATTTGAAGTTCCATCGCCCATACCAAAAATCCAACCGTAACCAGGTAATAATTTATTTTGATCTTTTAGTTCCAACCATGATTCTAAATAATCATCATTTGTTCTTGGGCTTTTGTAATAAGTTCTAACAGCTACTCCCATTGGTCTGTCTTCTCTTCTTGCTAAACCAAGGGCTAAAGCCATACGACTTGAAACTCCATCTGCAGCTACCACAACTTTTGCAAAATGTTTTGATTCGGTTCCATCTGAATTTTTTGTTGTTACCCCAACCATGCGTCCAGTTTTTTCATCCATGATGGGACCTGTAACTCTGGTTTTTTCATGTAAACGAACTCCACGTTTTTGTGCAGTCCTTGCTATTAATTCATCAAAATCAGATCTTGGTCTTACTAATCCATAATTTGGAAATCCATCAATATCTGGCCAATCAAGTTCTAAACGATGTCCACCACCAATAACTCTTAAACCTTTATTTCTTAACCAACCATTTTCTGTCGTTGGTTCAATTCCCATATCAAGAATCTGTTTCACCGCACGTGGTGTTAAACCATCTCCACAAACTTTTTCTCTAGGAAAACTTGTTTTCTCAAACATCAAAACATCTAAACCTCTATTTGCTAAGTGAAATGCAGTAGCTGAACCAGCTGGACCAGCTCCCACCACTATTACATCTGCATCGTTTTGTGTATTCATTTATTTATTCTTTTCTGCTTTGTGTAGTGCCACTATTCCACCAGTTAGATTTTTCCATTTTACGTTTGACCAATTTGAGTTCTTTATCTGTGCTGCAAAATCTTTTTGATTAGGCCAAGCTCTGATTGAATCAGCCAAATAAACATAGGCATCTGGGTTTGATGATGTTTTCTTGGCAATTGCAGGCAAGGCCTTCATTAAATATTCCATATAGATATTTCTAAAAGGTTCAAAGGTTGGTGAAGAGAATTCACAAACAACTATCCTGCCTCCAGGTTTTGTTACTCTAAACATTTCTTTTAAAGCTAAATCAACATTATTAACATTTCTAATTCCAAATGAAATAGTTACTGCATCAAAAGTTTCGTCAGCAAATGGTAATGACAGTGCGTCTCCGGCTGAAAAATTCAACTGTGGTGATCTCTTATGTCCTTCTTTTAACATTCCTAATGAAAAATCACATGCAATTACTTGTGCACCAGTTTTAGCAAATGCAATTGAACTTGTTCCAGTTCCTGCAGCTAGATCCAAAATCTTTTCGCTCTTTTTGGCAGCAACTGCTGCTGCGGTAGCTCGTCGCCATAAGTGCGTAAGCCCAAAAGCTAAAACATCATTAGTGATGTCATATTTTGCAGCAACTCGATCAAACATTGCTGCTACTTCTCTAGGATTTTTAGTTAAGGACGCTCGAGACATATTCTTATTCTGTCAGCCCCACAGTTTTTTGCCACTTGTGGCTGGTTTATAACTTCAGGCGTAGTCTATAAATATGTCAAGGCCCACTGCTGTTGAAAATTTTTCTAATACCCCGATTAGAACAATTGAACTATCGAAAAAAGTCGATTTAATCAGCTTGATTCCAGATGTTGGCTCACGTGAAGTTTTTTCTTGGGTGAGAAACAATCAGGGAATTGTTGCTTGGGGGGTAAACACCAGTGAGAACTTTTCTGGATCAGAAAGATTCTCTAGAGCCCACAAATGGTGGAAAGAATTTGTTGATAATTCCTCTGTAAGAGATGAAGTAATGACCTCAAGTTCTGGGGCAATAGCTTTTGTTTCCTTCTCATACTTGTCAGATAATCAAAGTGTTGTTGTAGTTCCTGAAGTAATTGTGGGTCAAAATAGTGAAAAAACTTGGTTAACTGTTATTGGTAATAAAGATATAGAGAAAATCAAAGCTGAAATTTATGCACCAAAAGAAGTCCCTAACTCTCCAATAAATGTCTCTTGGAGTGATGGAACTATCTCAACAACGCAGTGGCAAGAAAGTGTTAAAAAAGCTGTGGAGAGAATCAACAAGAAAGAATTAGACAAAGTCGTTCTAGCAAGAGATATTCATGCTCATTCAGATCAAGATATTGATCCAAGATATCTACTCAAAAATTTAAGTAATTCTTATCCAGAATGCTGGTCATTTTCTGTCGATGGATTAGTTGGGGCAACCCCTGAGCTTTTGATAAGAAGAAGTGGAGATGCAGTTTTATCTAGAGTTTTAGCCGGAACTATTCGAAGAGATGAATCAGCCACTGATTCAGAACTTGCCACCTCACTTTTAACTAGTGGAAAAGATTTAGAAGAACACGAATTTGCAGTTTCATCTGTTGCTACTTCTCTAGCACTTCATTGCACTGATATGAATGTGCCAACAAATCCAAGAGTTTTAAGACTTTCAAATGTTGCTCATTTAGCTACAGATATTTCTGGAACACTCGTTGATAGTGCTCCTGCTCTAGTTTTAGCTGGATCACTTCATCCCACTGCTGCAATTTGTGGCACACCAACGGGTAGAGCAAAAAGTTTAATTCAAGAATTAGAACAAATGAACCGCAATCGATACACGGGTCCGGTGGGCTGGATAAATGCCAAAGGTGATGGAGAACTTGGAATCGCACTTCGTTGTGCTGAAATAAATGGAAATAGTGCAAGACTTTTTGCCGGATGTGGAATTGTTTCTGAATCTAACCCAGAAGATGAGCTTGCTGAATCAAATGCAAAATTTATTGCTATGAGAGATGCTCTAACAAATTAAGCTTTAACTACGCGATTAATTTCTTCAAATATTTGCTTTCTTAGCATCGCTTCATTTGTTCTAGAATTGATTTTTACAACAATAACTTTTATTCCCTTTGGTAAACCTAAGTTTTGCTCTAGCTCAGATATTTTTGATACAAGTTTTACCTCTGCACCCAAGCTCTTAAAAACTTCCAACAAATTTATGTCAGTTGGGGTCCCAAAAACTCTTTCAAAATCTTTTACTTCAGATTGCTCAAGCAAACTAAATATTGCACCACCATTGTTATCAGTTATCACAAAAGTGATATCTGGTTTTGCTTCAAGACTTGGAATGGCAAAACTAGATAAATCGTGTAACGCCGCAATATCTCCTAGCACCGCATAAGTTGGAGACTTTGCACTTAATGCTGTACCCATTGCAGTTGCCGCTACTCCATCAATTCCATTTACTCCTCTATTCATCGAAACACTTACTTGTCCTAAAGAAAATGGAGAGTTTAATTCAGGTGAATTCAATAATTCAAAATCTCTAGCAGTAAGACTTGAGGCAAGGTGAAGGTGAGAATTGTTCGGCAGATTTTTCATTAAACTATCAATTACATGTAGGGCTGAAATTTCTTTGTTTTCATTCAAAACTTTTTGAATTATTTGATGGGCAGCTTTACCTGCAGCGTCCCAAACTTGTTTCCATGCTTTGTTGTTTTGTTTGGCTGGAATTCTGAATAAACCTGAGATTCTCTGTTTGGCAGGTGAATTAGTTACAATATTTGGAACTGCACAAGAAATAATCAAACTTCCTTTTTTTACTAATTCATTTACTTGCCTAGATAATCCAACTCGTCCAACTGTTAGAACAACTTCTGGTTTCAAATTAGTTGAATTAAGTGAAAGAAGTGTTGAAGGATGTGACACCATTCCAGCTCCAACTCCAATGTGTGGAGGTTCAACAATTACTGGCCAATCAAGGGCTTCTCCCAATTGTTGTGCGTAATTCAGGTATTCAATATTTGTTCCCCCAGCAACAATTAATCCTTTGCGGGTTAGAAATTCTGTTGAAATGTTTTCAGGAGTTATTACTGTTTCACTTTGTAAATTCTTCTTATGCTCAAAGACAAAATCTGACACTGGGACCAGTGGTTCTGCTAATCCAATATTTAAATGCACTGGTGATCTATTTCTGGTAGCAGCACTTAATACCGAATTAATTCGATCTCGTATTGCTTCTCGGGCAGAAGCAGTTTCGATAGTTAAAGAATCTGAGGCAATCTCAATACTTCTTGAAACATAATTTCCAAATATTTCTCTTTGCACAATTACTTGATTAGCCCCGGTTCCTTGCACTGAAGCAGGACGATCAGCTGTTAAAACAATGAATGGAATTCCTGCATATTTTGCTTCAACAATTGCGGGGAAAACATTTGCAACTGCTGTTCCCGAAGTTGTTAAAACCGCAGTTGGTTTTCCAGTTCTTATTGCTGCACCAAGGGCAAGAAAAGCTGCAGATCTTTCATCAATTCTTACGTGCACAGAAAGTAGTCCTTGTTTTTCTGCAGCAACAAGAGCTAAAGAAATTGGTCCATTTCTTGATCCAGGTGCCAGTGCAACAAACTCAACACCGGTATTGACTAATTGTTGGACGACTAATTCAGCAGTTTGAACAGAGGCTGGTTGTTTATTTGCTTTGTCGTTCATTAAAACCAGTTCCTCTCTTTACCGTAATCAAATGCTTGACTAATTCTTTGCAAAAGTTCGTCTCTGTTAGGACTTTCAAAAACTCTCGACTCATCAATATCAAGTCTTTCAACATCAATGACACCATTATGGGGTTTAACTGTTTTCGTGACAACATCAGATCTAAGCATTGAGCCAGTTCCTGCACCTGCTACTAAATTTGAACTTTGACTATTTATGCTTTGCGCTAAAGCAGTCATGTATAAACCAATACTTGTGTCCATAGATCCTGAAACAACAACTTTTTTCCCAAATTTTCTTACGGCTTCTGAGGTGATCTTAAATCTATTTATTCCACCAATTGGAATTGGTTTTATAACTACGTAATCTGCTATTTCACATATTTTTTCAATCAAGACTAAATCAGTTGAATCAGGTGCCAGTCTTAAGTTTTCATCAATGGCTAATTTGATGCTTGATTCTTTTTTAAGTTCAGCTAATTCCTCAACTGTTTCACAAGGTTGCTCCACATATTCGATGTTTAAATCACCAAAACCATTAAAGTATTGAAGCGAGTTTTTAACATCTAAACTTCCATTAAAATCGATTCGAAAAGTTGTTTCTGGTTTCACTTGGGCTATTTGCTTCAAAAGACTTAAATCTTTGTTGATATCTGAACCGGTGAGTTTTATTTTTAATGTTGTACAACCAGTCTCATTTAGAAGCGAAATAGATTTATCTGGATCCAAGCTTGTAGATATTGCGTTAACTGCTACTTGTTTTGAGATAGGTTTTTCTAACTCTGTCCAGGCCATTTCTAAAGCTGCTTGTAACCAACGAGTTGCATGCTCTAGTGAGTGATTGGCAAATGGGGCAAACTCAGCCCACCCGAAATCTCCATTTATTAAAACTCCTTCGCGATAACTTTCTTTGCGCATAGGTTCATTAAGTTCAATTCTGAATGTTTTTAAATTAGCTAAGGCTATTTCTTTTGTTAAATTCATCTCTGACTTACTGCTCAAGGACGTTTAGGAAATTTACCGAAGTTAGGTTTTCTTTTTTCCTTATAAGCATCTCGGCCTTCTTGTGCTTCTTCACTCATGTAATAAAGCAAAGTTGCATCCCCTGCTAATTGTTGAACTCCTGCTAAACCATCATCAGCAGCATTAAAGGAAGCCTTAAGTAGTCGTAATGAAAGTGGTGAATGTTGCAACATTTCTTTTGCCCACTTAACTGTTTCTTTTTCTAATTCAGCCAAAGGAACAACAGAATTTACTAATCCCCATTCCAGTGCAGTTTTTGCATCGTATTGTCTAGCTAAGAACCAAATTTCTTTTGCTTTCTTTAATCCAATTTGTCTGGACAATAAACTTGAACCAAATCCTCCGTCAAAAGATCCAACTCGTGGACCTGTTTGACCAAACTTTGCATTATCTGCTGCAATTGATAAATCACAAACCACATGTAAAACATGTCCGCCACCAATTGCATAACCTGCAATCATTGCGATAACTGGTTTAGGTAATCTTCTGATTTGAACTTGTAAATCTAAAACATTTAAACGACCGATTCCTTTTTGAGCAACTTCATCATCACCCATATATCCATCGTCGCCACGAATACTTTGATCTCCGCCAGATGAAAAAGCTAGATCACCTTTTCCAGTAAGAATAATTACGCCAACTTCATTATCATCTCTTGCTATATCGAAAGCCTTGATTAATTCTGTAACAGTTTGAGGTCTAAATGCATTTCTTTTTTCAGGACGATTAATTGTGATTTTTGCAATGCCCTCTGCCACGTGGTATTCGATGTCTTGCCATTGCCCTTGGGCTTTCCAATTCAAAGCAGAAATAATTGAGGATTTTGCCGGATCGTTAGTCACTTAAAAACATTCACTCTCTACGCTGGTGTACTGATGACTCCAATCTTTGCAAACCGAGTTTTACTGCCTCCTGGCCGGAAGGCTGCTGACGCAGTTTCCGAGGCAATTTCAAAAAGTATTAATGAAAAATGCGTAAGTGCACTTATTCCCTCGACCAAAGGTGAATCTTTAGCAAATAAGTATGAGTCAGCAATTGATGTTTCAATACCTTGCAAAATTGAATCAGGTCTAATAATTTGCACCAGTGGTTCAACGGGAAATCCAAAAGCTGTTGAAATTTCTAGTAATTCATTAGAGGCTGCAGCAAAATTAGTCAATTCAAAATTCACAGAACCAGCATCTTGGCTTCTAGCAATTAATCCAGCCTTCATCGGAGGCACCATGGTTATTGCAAGGGCATTGATGCAAAATCAAAAATGGGAATATGGACTTACCGATGACGGTAAGTTTTCGCCAGAAATTTTTGCAGGTATCGCCCAAACTTTTATTGCTAAAAATGGTCGAGTCAGAACTTCCCTAGTGGCAGCACAACTTGCATCTTTGATTGCGCAAGAACAAATTGAATTACTTAAAAAATTTGATGCAATATTAGTTGGTGGAGGACAAATTTCTCCAGATATTTACAACAACTTAAAAGACCAGGGTGTAAACCTGATTCGTACATATGGAATGACTGAAACGTGTGGCGGAATTGTTTGGGATGGGAAAGCACTTGATGGTGTAAATATAAGAATTGAAAATCCTTCAAATTCTGGTGCCGGCAGAATCTCGATTAATAGCCCAAGTAATGCAACTTGTTATCACGGTAACACTGAAGGAATCTCAAAATTAAACGAAGCAACATTTAATAACAATTGGGTAATGACTCAAGATATTGGAACATTTGAAAATGCTTTATTAAAAATAATTGGAAGAAGTGACGACATTGTTATTTCGGGGGGAATAAATATTTCAGTTCATGCAGTTGAGAATGTTCTAAGAGATCAAATAGGAGTTGAAGATGCTGTTGTTTTTGCACTTCCTGATAAAACCTGGGGAACAGTAATCGCAGCAGTAATTGTTGGAAATGCAGATCAAATGCAGCTTCAAGATGCAGTGGAAAAAGAACTGGGCAGTGCTGCCAAACCTCGGATAATAAAGTTTGCTCATGAATTGCCATTACTTCCAAACGGCAAGATAGATGTAGATTCCCTTAAATGACAAAGCTAAACATCTGGATTCAGGGTGCTAGACCAAAGACTTTAGGTGCAGCAATTGCTCCAGTTCTTGTGGGAAGCTCGATTGCATTTTATGAAAACTCATTTAATCTTTTGATTTCATTTTTATGTTTAGTGGTCGGAATATCTATTCAGATTGGTGTCAATTATGCAAATGACTACTCTGATGGAATTCGAGGCACCGATGATCAAAGAGTTGGTCCGGTAAGACTGGTTGGTCAAAAACTGGCATCAGCAAAGTCAGTGAAAGCTGCAGCCATAATCTTTTTTTTCATTGCCTGTCTTTCAGGTTTGTTAGTGTCTTTTTATTCCAAGCAATGGTGGTTTTTATTAATTGGTTTATCGGCAATTGTTTCGGCTTGGACATACACAGGTGGTCCTAAGCCTTATGGTTATGCCGGATTTGGTGAACTATTTGTTTTTATTTATTTTGGTTTAGTTGCAGTACTGGGAACAGTTTATGCTCAAACACTATTTTTCAAACCATACTTTCTTGTGTATGCAGTAGCAGTAGGATTCTTTGCTTCAGCAATTTTAGTTGCAAATAATTTACGAGATATTGAAAAAGACAATCTAAACAAAAAGATTACTTTGGCTGTAAAAATTGGGGAAAGTAAAACAAGAGTTTTATACACATCATTTATGATTCTTCCTTTTATTTTAGTATTCGTTTTATTTATAGTGGCAACAATAAATCCAAATATGGGTATTGGTGCAACTTTGCCTATACAGTTACTAGCTCTTCCATTGGCATATCAATGCATAAAACCAGTATTAGCAAAAGCTAAAAACAGAGATTTAATTCCAGTACTTGTTAAAACTGGTCAAACAGAAATTTTATGGGCATTACTTGTTGCATTATCCTTTGTAATTACTTTTTAATCCCCATCAATTATTTTGTCTTCTTTTTCAGCAGCCCTTGAGATTCTGTTATTTATTCCTTGAAACAATCCAGAAATTGAAGTTGACACCTGATCGCGAGTTCTAGAAAGCACAAAAAGACTTACAATTCCTGAGGTAAGCACTGAAACCAAAAGTAATGCAATTCCTCTAAGTCCAACTAAATAGCCCACAGCAAGAAAGCTAAGCAGGATTAAAAGTCTTAAAAATGTGTATGTAAGAACACTTTTCATGAATTAGACACCTGCATAACTATGAAGCCCTGTAACCCAAATGTTGATCACGAAAAAATTGAAAACAATTGCTGCATAACCGGCAATACTTAGCCAAGCAGATTTGCTGCCTTTCCAACCAACAGTTACTCGTGAATGCAAATAGGCTGCATAAATAATCCAAGTTATAAAGGCCCAAGTTTCTTTTGGATCCCATCCCCAATATCTTCCCCAGGCACTTTCTGCCCAAATCGCACCTGAGATAACAGCAAAAGTCCAGATTGGAAATGCGAATAAAACAATCTTGTAAGAGAACTCATCAATTCTTGCAGCACTTGGAAGAGTTTTGAATTTACCTTTAATCTTTAACAAATAAACAACTGATAACGCAAAATTAATAGTAAATGCACCATAAGAAATTATTGCTGCCGAAACATGAATTATTAACCAAGTTGATTTAAGAGCTGGAACAAGTGGTCCACTTTCGGTATAAAGCACTACGACAGCTGATCCCAGTAATAAAATAACTGGAACAATTATAAATATTCCCATCCATTCAATATCTTTTTTCAAAGCAATAATTAAAAATGTAAAAACTATGGCTGTGGCCGAGGCGAGTGCAAATTCATACATGTTTCCCCAAGGTGCTCTTTGAGCTGCAATTCCCCTGAGAATTAATCCGCCTAATAGAAATAAACCAATGAGCCAAGTAAGACTCATCGCAATACGTGAAACTCTAGAATTCTTTTTTGACTCAGTTAGGCTAAATGAAAAGAAAATCAGATTTATTGATGATAGAAAAATAGCAAAGTAGACCAATAGATTGCTTAGTGAATTAGCACTCATATTGAACGACTCCTTTTCGCTTTTTTCTTTTCAATTCCAAAGCTCTGTAATACTTTGTCAATATCTTTGGTGACATCATGACTGTTGCTTTTGGAAAGTCCGGCTACTTCTATAACACTAGAACCCTTTTGTGATTTCGGCATCAGCACCCAAATCCTTCTGCGTTGAACCCCTAATCCAAAAAACATTCCAACCATCGCCAAGATTGCGCCAACTAACGCCATAAATCTTCCTGGCTCATAGGCGACTTGGAAAGTCGCAAACTGTTCTACTGCCACAAATTTGATCTCATAACCTGCTGCGGTTTGCCAAGTTTGTCCAGGAACAAGTTCTTTACTTTCTAACTGTGTCATCTTGGAAGTATCCAAACGATAAATACTTTGAGCAATCCCCTCATCTACTCCAAGGTTTCCTTGCCATAAAGACAAAGCCAGTTGAGGATTATCAAGTTCAGGAAAAACTGACACTAAACCGTTTGCTGGATCAAGTGCTGCTGTTGGAAAGAATTGGGCATTAATTCCTAGTTGGGGATTATTGTCTGCAATTTTTATCACACCAGTAGATGTGAAATTGGCGTCTTGGGGAAGAAATGTTACAGAGTCTGAAAAAATTATCTCTTTTTCTTTATTCATAACTTCAATTCGTGGTGCATAACCATGACCTGTTAGAAAGACTTTTGTGCCATCAATAGTAAAAGGTCTATTAACTAAAACCTTTAAGTCCTCTTCTGCGTTCAAGGTTATATTTGCTTCAAATTTTCTTGGGGCACCTCTTTGATTAATTCCTCTTTCAAAATCAACCACAAAATCATTTAAAGTGAAATAGAAATTAGGCATTCTTGCAATACTAAATAGTTTTCCTGCACGGAAATCATCAAATTGAGTTAACGTGTTTGCAAATCCATTACCTTCTTTAACAATAATTGTTCCTCTGTAACTAAACAAAGCTCCAAAAGCAAGAGCTACTGTGAGCAATATCAGACTGGCGTGGAAAACTAAATTTCCTGCTTCTCTTGTATAACCTTTTTCAGCAGTTAAGGCGTTACCATTTCTGTTTACTCTCCAACCAAGTTTTCTAATTATTGATTCAATTTCATTAAAGTTAGACTTGTTTATCTTTACTTCTTTATAACCTGCGAAGCGATCTATTTCTTTAGGTGGCTTTGGTGGTTTCTCGTTAAAGGATTTCCAATAGACATTTAACCTAGGGATGACACAACCAATTAATGAAATCATTAACAAAATATAAATAGCAGAGAACCAAAAGGAACCATAAACATCGAATAGACCAAGGGCATCAAATATTTCAGCAAACCTTGGGTTTTCAGTCTTCCAATTGTTTACTTTCAAAATAGAGGCAGTTCTTTGCGGAAGAATTGATCCTGGAATTGCAGCAAGGGCAACTAAAACTAGAAGTAAAAGTGCTGTATTCATGCTTGTGAGTTGACGCCAATTCCAACGCAAGAATCCCACAAAGTTCATCGGGGGCAAGGTTGTTTCAGTTCTTTGTTTTGCAGAGATTTGTTTTGTCATAGGACTGGAGTAAACCCTGAGATTAGTACTCTCATTTGAATTGTTACTTCACTCCAAATTCCTGTTGTCAAAAGAATTCCAATAATTATTAGTAGTAACCCACCTATTCTTAAAAATAGCAATTGACGTTTTCTTAACCAGGCCACAGTAGATACTGCCCTTTCGATTACAAAAGTAATCAATAAAAATGGGAAACCCAGTCCAAATCCATAAACGGCAGAAAGTAGTGCGCCTCTGCCAACTGTTGCTTGATCAAAAGCTAGAGCTTGAACTGCGGCCAAAGTTGGACCAATACAAGGTGTCCAACCAATTGCAAAAAGAGCTCCTAAAAGTGGCGCACCAAAAAGTCCTTGTTTAACAGGGGCGTGAAATCTATATTCGCGATTAAATATTTTCCAAATGCCCAAATAACTTAGCCCTAGAGCAATTACAAATACTCCCATTATTCTTTCAATTAGTAATCCGTATTTAATAAACCAACTACCAATACCTCCAAAAAACATCCCAATACAAACGAAAACAAAAGTAAATCCTGCAATAAATAACAGAGTGGCAACTATTGCTTTTGACTTTCTAATAACTTTTGAAGATTCCAATCCAAAGCCAGTAATGAATGAAAGATAACCAGGAACCAATGGCAATACACATGGGGATAGAAAAGAAATAATTCCAGCACTAAAAGAAATTAGAATTGCAATTAACAAAGAGCCTTGGGTAACTGTATTCATTCTTCAACCAAGCTTGAGATAAATCCTTGAAGCAATGCCCTATCTATGGGACCAAGTTGTCTAGCGGCAACTAATCCGTTTTTATCAATAAAAACTGTTGAGGGAATTGCGTTTGCAGATAAAGAGTCTTTGAATCCTAGGAGAAGAATTCCGTCTCTGTCGTAAATATTTCTATAAGTTATTCCGAAATTAGAAATGAATTTTTCGGCAGCCACTTTGGAATCTCTTATATTAATTCCGATGAATTCAACACCTGAATCTTTATTCTTTTGATATAAGGCTTCTAATTCTTTTGCTTCTTTTCGACAAGGAGCACACCAAGATCCCCACACATTAATCACCACAACTTTATTCTTAAAATCTTTTAAATCAATTGGTTGATCGTTAAAATCTTTTGCTACTAAAGTTGGTGCTGATTTTCGTTCATCAATTTTTAAGAAAGTTGCTGTTCCATCACCTGAGATAAATCCGGCTTCGCCTGAATTCTGAATTGCAGCATTTGGACTTGCACATGCGGTTAAAAGTAAGAAGCTCAAAATGAACTTCAAATTACGCACCAGATATTTTGCTGGCATCTTTTAATAAATCTGCTGAAGGTTCTTCATACTTAACTTCAACGAGTGAATCGTTTTCAAAAACAAATGTGGTAACACTTGCCAAACTGCATTGGCGTCTTCTTGGATCGTGTACAAAAGATCTACCTTCAGCAGACAATCTGGCAATCCAGATTGGAAGTTGATGTGAAACTAATAAAGCTTCTCTACCTTTAGCGCTATCTCGTGCAGAAAATATTGCTGTTCTCATTCTGTCGGCGACTTTTTTATAAGGCTCACCCCAAGATGGTTTTATGGGATTTCTTAAATGCCACCAATTTTTTGGATCCCTTAGTGCTCCATCTCCAACTGAAACTCTTTTACCTTCAAATACGTTTTCTGCTTCAATTATTAGTTCTTCCAATTCTGGTTTTAAATTATGACTTAAGGCAGTTGGTTGGGCAGTTTGTTGAGCTCTTTCCAAAGGGGAAGAAACAATTAAAGATAAATCATTATTTTTGAAATACTCTGCGGCACGATCAGCCATTTTTAAACCAAGTTCAGATAATTTGTATCCAGGTAATCTTCCATACAAAACTTTTTCTGGATTAAAAACTTCCCCGTGTCTCATTACGTGGACAAGAGTTCGAGTGGCCATGGGCTTTAATTCTTAGTGTCTACGACGCATTGAACCGCGACGTTTGCTTGGACGCCAAACATTGTCACCGTTTTCAATTGCAGCAAGTCTTAAAGTTTCTCCGTGTGCTGCAAGTGCATCAATCAAAATTGACACATTTGGTGATTCAGCTTGTACATCAACTCGTAAACCATGTTCTTGTGCAGCTTGTGCAGTTTGTGGACCAATTACTGCCACAACTGTTGAAGCATGAGGTTTACCAGCAATTCCAACTAAGTTTCTAACAGTGCTAGCCGAAGTAAACAGCACAGCATCAAAGCCACCACTCTTAATTAATTCGCGAGTGTGTGCTGGAGGAGGAGCTGCACGCACTGTTCTAAAGGCAACAATGTCTTCAACTTCCCAACCTTTTGCTTGCATTCCTTCAACAAGTGTTTCTGTTGCAATATCTGCACGAGGTAAGAAAACTCTGTTTATTGGATCAAGTAATTGATCAAACTTTGGCCAAACATCTAATAAACCTTCTGAGTTATGTTCAGTTGTTGGGAATAGATCTGGCTTAACACCAAATTCAACAAGGGCATCAATTACCGGTTGTCCAATTGCAGCAACTTTTAATCCAGCAAAAGCTCTGGCATCCAAACCATAATCAATGAATTTATCTCTTACAGCTCTAACTGCATTTGTGCTTGTGAAAACTACCCATTGGAATCTGCCTGAAACTAAACCGTGAACCGCTCTTTCCATTTGTTGTGGAGTTCTTGGTGGTTCCACAGAAATAGTTGGAACTTCAACAGACACAGCTCCATAAACTGCAAGAAGTTTTTGGAAATCTTCAGCATCTTCCTTGGTTCTTGGAACCAAAACTTTCCAACCAAATAATGACTTGTTTTCAAACCATTGATATTTATCGCGATTATTTACTAAATCGCCAATCACAATTATTCCAGGACCTGATTGTCGTGCAGCTTTTGCCACAACTGGAATATTTTCTAAAGTTGAAATTATTGTTCTTTGATCTGTTGTGCTTCCATCTCTTGTTACAGAGATTGGTGTTGTAGCGTCACGACCGCGAGCAATTAGGGCACTTGCTATCGCAGGTGCTTTATCTGCGGAATTGATAACCACAATTGGAATTGTTGGATCTAAATGCAGAGACCAGTCAATTGGTTCTGAACCGTTTAAAATGTGAACTTCTTTGCCTCTGTTTGCAAAAAGTGACATTCCAGCATGAGTTGGTACTGACGTAATTGGTGAAACTCCTGGCACATATTCAAATTCAATTTTTGATTTTGCAAGTGTGGAAACTTCAACCGCTAAATTATCTTCGACAACTGGATCTCCTGCGCAAAGTCTGACAACTGCTGCACCTTCTTTAGCGGCATCAATTGCTAAACGAGCTCTTACTGCAGGTGCCATTGGCACACCGTCTTCATCAACTGCTGCAACAACATCTGCTGCTGGATTTGCATGCGCATTAGCAATGTCCATGGTGTTGACATCAGCAATAATTAATTCAGCTTGCTTAATGGCGTTAATGCCACGAAGTGTGATTAATTGCGGATCTCCAGGACCTGCTGCAACATAAATTACTGGCAGGACAATAATTTTTTTCTTAGTCAATTACTTACCTTTCGTTTCTATACGGCTTTGCGTTGTTCGTGAAATGCCAAAATTTGTAACTCTGATGCCAAATCAACTTTTCTGACATCAACACCTTCTGGAACTGTTAAATAAACTGGAGCAAAATTTAAGATGCTTCTAATTCCTGCTTTTACTAATCGATCACACACTGCTTGAGCACTTTGTTCTGGAGTTGCAACTACACCTAGGCGAGCATTTGTTTCTTTAATTACTTCTTCTAAATCACTTAAGGCATGTACTAGAAGTTCAACAGTTTTTCCCTCAGCACCACATTTAACTTTTGTGCCTATTAAAGTTTGATCTGCATCAACTAAAGCAACAACGCGAAAACCACGTGAACCAAATCCGCCGTAATGAGCAAGTGCTCTGCCCAAATTTCCCACACCCACAATTACTACAGACCAATCATGATTTAGTCCCATTTCACGAGAAATTTGGTAGCGCAAGAATTCCACGTCATAACCAACACCGCGGGTTCCATATGAACCTAAGTGCGATAAATCTTTTCTAAGCATGGCACTGGATACTCCAGTTAAGGCAGCTAATTCTTCGGAAGAAACTCTTATTTGTTGGGCATCTGCTAATTGGCTTAACGCTCTGTAATAACCAGGAAGTCTTGAAACTGTTGCTTCGGAAATCTTTGGATTTGTGCCACCTTTTAATGATGCTGAGGATTTTGGTGACATATCTCCAAAGGTACACATTTGTGCAAAAAAGCACAAATCCTCTCACAAATTCATGACCTTTAACTAAGTGCTTGGCGTAATCTTTCTGGATCTACTCGCCAATAATCATGGCGTTTACCGTCAACAAATATGACAGGAATTTCTTCCCCATATTGATGCATTAATTCAGGGTTGTTTTGGATTTCTTCGACTTCATAGCCCACGTTTAATTCACTACTTACTTGAGCAACGATTTTGATGGCATCAACACAGAGGTGACAGCCTGGTTTGGAAAGAACTTTGATGCGTTTAATGATTTAAATCAGACCCTTTTTAGTGGGGAAAGCTGGCTGAGGGGAAATCAGCCAGCCTCTACGAATGATTCGCGCAAGTAATCAGAAACTGCTGCTTCTGGAACACGAAACGATCTACCAACGCGCACTGCTGGCATGGTGCCTGAGTGGACTAGTCGGTAAACAGTCATCTTGGATACTCGCATTGATGAGGCAACTTCTGCCACGGTCAAGAATCTAACTTCGCCTAAAGGTCTTTCTGGGCTTGACGCCATTTTTTGTCTCTTTCTTACACGGTTTAAGACCTTCCCTAAGTCTTAAGTGGCGTGTGGTGCCACGGTAATAGATGACTACTAATTAGCACAAGAGAGGAGGGGGGTTATTTAAGGGAAACAGACATGCTAATGGGACCTGTATAAGTCTTGTTACAGAAGTGAATAAGAGGTTTTTTAAATGAAACGATCAGCTGGATGAGGATTTAAAGACAACAATACTTCTTTTGCTTTTCTGCCCGGTAATTTTTTTATTGTTTTTAGTAGAGCTACACGATTATCGCAATGTTCTTTTAAAACTGCGTAAGCTTTTTTACCAATTAATTCAACTAAAGTATCTTTTTCACTTATATAAACAGGTTCAGTAGCAGTGTGAGCTTCTGTGTCGGAAGAACAATACCAATCCATGGTATGTCCGCCTTCTCCCCAATTTTTTCTTTTGAATTCTTCGATAACAATTACTTGATAATCTGTGTCATCTTCAAATTCTCTTGTTTCATAACTTCTTCTAATCGGCAATTGCCAACAAACATCTGGTTTTGCTTCTAATGGTTTAGCACCTTTGACTAAAGCTAACTTATGTAGTGCACATCCTTGACCTCCTGCAAACTCTGGTGAGTTCATAAAAATACAGGTACCTTCTACAACTCGTGTTTTTTCAACACCGTCTTCTCTTTCAGTCCAACCTTTTTTAGAATTTGCATGTTCATGCTTTTCCCACAAATCTGGGGTTAACTTTTTAACCCATTTTGAAACTCTTTTTTTATCTGCTGGTTCAGTGAAATGTGCACCATGAATACAGCAACCATCATTTGGATTTGTTTTCTCAACACCTTTGCAACCACGACCAAAAATACATTCCCAATTTGAAGTTAACCAAGTTAAATCAGCTTTTATCAACGTTCCAGAGGCTGCTGGATCAACAAATTCGAGCCAAGTTCTGGGTGTATCTTTTAAAATTTCGGTCATAAGCCAGAGCCTACTTGGCTAGTTTCTGGTAAGTGCAAAGTAGTCTTGTTCAATAAGTCACACAAAAAAGAAAGAATAATCCGTGAAACTTGGCATTGTTGGCACCGGCAATATGGGTGAAGCCATCCTCAAAGGCCTGCTCGACAATGTGTTAACCAAAAATGATGTAATTTGTGTCGATAAATCCCCTGAAAGCCTAGATCGTATTTCTAAGAAATATCAAGTTAAATGTTCCCCAGATATTGCCCAAATTAAAGACTGTGAAGTTGTGCTTTTAGCAGTTAAACCTCAAAATATGGATGAAGTCTTACCTGAGATGGGCAAGATTGTTTCTGCAAATACTTTAATCATTTCAATTGCTGTTGGCATAACTTCAAGTTTTATTGTAAATAAGTTAGGAATTAGCAATGCTGCAGTTGTAAGGGCTATGCCTAATACTCCTGCTTTAGTTGGCAAAGGGGTAACCGGTTTGGCAAAAGGTGAATTTGCCACCGATGCCCAATTAACAGTTGCCAAAAATCTTTTGGAAGCAGTTGGTCAAGTTGTTGTGGTTAATGAAAACCAAATTGATGTTGTAGCTGCTGCTTCTGGATCTGGTCCTGCTTATTATTTTTATGTCACAGAATTATTAATTGACGCAGCTGTTGCTCATGGTCTAACAAGAGATGTTGCTCAGGTTTTAGTTGAAAACACATTTGTGGGGTCAAGTGCTTTATTTGAAAATTCAGATGATGATGTCATTGAATTAAGGAAAAAAGTTACTTCACCAAAGGGAACAACTCAAGCAGCAATTGAATTTTTAGAAAGTAAAGATTTAAAAAGTATTTGGCAAAATGCGTTAGGTGCTGCGATTAAAAGAGCTGAAGAGATAAGTAAGAACTAAATTATTCTGCAGCGCTATTTACAGGTGGCGCATCTGGAAGTGGTTGTTTTGCTTCTCCAGTAAATGTAAACACTCTGGTGTCAGAAGTTTTCTTATCAGCGTTAGCTGCTTCACCTTCAACACCAACTACGACAAGGTTTCCGGCAGTTAATTCACCAAACAAAATCTT
>DAIRXT010000012.1:0-18907 GCA_036819575.1 Candidatus Nanopelagicales bacterium
AAATTGGAATTGTTTCACTGGGGGGAAGAGCTGGAACTGGTAAAAGTGCGCTAGCACTTTGTGCAGGACTAGAACATGTAATAGAAAGAAACAATCACAGAAAAGTTATGGTTTTTAGACCTCTTTATGCAGTAGGTGGACAAGAATTGGGTTATTTACCAGGCACTGAAGGTGAAAAAATGAGCCCTTGGGCTCAAGCAGTTTTTGACACACTTGGCGCAGTAACAAGTCCTGAAGTTATTTCAGAAGTAATTGCTCGCGACTTAATTGAAGTTTTACCATTAACTCACATCAGAGGTCGCTCATTACACGATGCTTATGTGATTGTTGATGAAGCACAAAGCTTAGAAAGAAATGTTTTATTAACAGTTCTATCCCGCATCGGCAAAGGTTCAAGAGTTGTGTTAACTCATGATGTTGCGCAAAGAGATAACTTAAGAGTCGGAAGACACGATGGTGTGGCAGCTGTGGTTGAAAAACTTAAAGGACATCCATTATTTGCCCACGTGACATTAACTAGATCTGAAAGATCTCCAATTGCTGCTTTAGTTACTGACTTATTGGAAGACCAACCAGTTTAATTTCAGCCTGAATCTGGTCCTACTGGAATAGTTTTTCCTAAAGATCTAGTTGTTTGATCAAAGAAATTATTTCCTTTGTCATCAACTACTACAAATGCTGGAAAATCTTTAATTTCAATTTTCCACACAGCTTCCATTCCTAATTCTTCAAAATCAAGAACTTCTACCTTGGTAATGCAATCTTGGGCAAGTAAAGCTGCTGGACCACCAATAGAACCTAGATAAAAACCACCATTTGTTTTGCAGGCATTTGTTACCACTTGACTTCTGTTTCCTTTAGCAAGCATGATCATTGATCCACCAGCTTTTTGGAATCGATCAACATAAGAATCCATGCGCCCTGCAGTGGTTGGACCAAAAGAACCAGATGCCATACCCTTAGGAGTTTTAGCAGGACCTGCGTAATAAACAGCGTGATCTTTAAAATATTGCGGCATTTCTTTGCCTTGATTAAGTAATTGGTTAATTTTTGCGTGAGCCAAATCTCTAGCCACAATCATGGAACCTGTTAATGAAACTCTTGATTTGACTGGAAGTTTAGAAAGTTGGGCTAAAACTTCTTTCATAGGTTTATTTAAATCAATTTTTGTCATGTCATCATTTAGGTGTGTATCAATCACATCGGGTAAGAATTGGGCTGGTTCAGTTTCTAGTTGTTCTAAGAAAACTCCGTCTTTGTTAATTTTTGCCAAAATTTGTCTATCAGCTGCGCAAGAAACAGCAATTGAAACTGGTAAGGATGCACCATGGCGAGGAAGTCTTATAACACGAACATCATGACAGAAATATTTACCACCAAATTGTGCACCAATGCCAAATTTTTGACTCATCTTTAGAACATGTTCTTCCATTTCAATATCTCGAAAACCATGTCCATCAATTGAACCCTTTGTTGGCAAAGTATCAAGTGATCTAGTGGAAGCCATCTTGGCAACTTTCAATGAATATTCTGCACTTGGTCCACCAATAACAATTGCTAAATGATACGGAGGACAAGCTGCTGTGCCCAGCAAACGAAGTTTTTCATCTAAGAATTCATCAAGTTTTTCAGGATTTAATAAAGCTTTAGTTTCTTGAAACATCAAAGACTTATTAGCAGAACCTCCACCTTTGGCCATGAACATAAATGAATATTCCATTTCATGTCCTGGTTTGGTATCTGCATAAATTTCAATTTGAGCAGGAAGATTTGTTCCTGTGTTTTTTTCTTCCCACATTGATAGGGGAGCAAGTTGGGAATAACGTAAATTCATTTTTTGAAATGCATCAAAAATACCTTCAGAGATAACTTCTTCATCATGAGAATTTGTGATGACGTTTGCACCACGCTTACCTGTAATAATTACCGTTCCTGTGTCTTGACACATTGGTAAGACACCACCAGCAGAAATATTTGCGTTCTTTAATAAATCTAGGGCAACAAATCGATCATTATTGCTTGCTTCAGGGTCATCCAAGATCTTTTTCAATTGCTTTAAATGACTTGTTCTTAATAAGTGTTGAGTGTCATGCAGAGCTTCGAAAGTTAATTTCTTTATTGTTTCAGGTTCAATAACTAGGAACTCTTTAGCTCCGTGCTTTTCTACCTTGAAACCGGTTTCTGAGATTTTTCTGTATTTTGTGGAATCTTCACCTAAAGGTAGAAGTTCGGTGTATTTGAACTCAACCATGATGAATTTTTCCTTTCTTACTTAATCTTTTCACCTCTTAGCCTATTCGCAAGATGTGAGAACCTGAGATATCGGTAACAATAGTGTTTATGAGTGAGAAGAAACCTCGAGCAGCACAGTCTGTTTCAGACATGGTTCGTTCCTTGGGTGCAGTTGGACTTTTAGTTGGAGTGCTTGCAACTTTTGTTTGGTTTACCAGAACTGAATCAGAAGAAGTTCTTCGTGAAGTTGATTGGAAGAGTATTTCAATTGGAACTCAAACAAGAACTCAACTTCCTACTCTTGGACCCGTTGGTTTAGATAAATCTTGGGTTGCCACAAGTGCAAGACTTGAAAAAATTGGCGAGGAAGATGTTTGGCGCGTTGGAGTTGTTTCTCCAAGTACAGAATTTGTCAGTGTAATTGTTTCTAAGGCAGATATTGAAAAGATGCTTAGAAAGTATGTAAATATTGAAAGTCAAGAAGAAACAACAAGAATAATTGGTTCAAAGACTTACAAACTTATTGAAGAATCAAAAGATAAGGTTTTATACATAACAGAGTCTGGAAATAATATTTTGATTTACTCAACTGCTAATTGGGATGAAACAACAAAGTTTGTGGAAAGCTTAAAAGTTCCAACTAAATAGTTATTCTTCTTCCTCATCTTCATATTCATCGTCTTGCGTTAATTCTTCTAAACGCTCTTGAGCGTTATCTAAAATTGTTTGGCAAAGTGCTGCTAGTTGCTCACCTTTTTCCCAAAGCTTTAAAGTTTCTTCCAAGGCCAAGTTGCCTGATTCAAGTTGGGTGACTATTTCTTCCAGAGCAGTTCTTGCTTGCTCATAAGACATGTTCGCATCTTTTGCCATGGGTTAACTCTATTTCTTCTATTTAGTTACTTGTGCTTTGAGGGAATCTTTTTCAACACGAATATCAAGTATTTCTCCAACTTGAGCATCTGTTGATTTTCTAATCAGCTTGCCATCTTTGCCCTGCACAATTGCAAAACCTCGCGCCAATGTTCCCAGAGGAGAAAGAGTTCGCAATTGTGCTAATCGAGGCTTAAACCAAGATTGTTCAGTATTTACTTTTGCAGTAATTAGTTCTCTCAAGTTTTGTTTGAGATCGAATAAAACATCTCTGTGAGTTTGAATGAATTCACTGGGAGAGTTAAGAGCGGAAGTTTCAAGTAATCTTTCCAAAGAAACTTGCTCTCTTTCGATTCTATTACCGATTCTTTCTCGCATGGAATCAATTAATCTTTCAATAAGATCAATTTCATCCTCTAAATCAGGAACAATTTTTGCAGCAGCATCTGTTGGGGTTGATGCTCTTAAGTCGGCAACATAATCAAGTAGAGGAGTGTCTTGTTCGTGTCCAATTGCACTAACAACAGGAATAACTGAAGCTGCAACTGCTCTGATTAATAATTCATCAGAGAAAGGTAGTAAATCTTCGAATGACCCACCACCACGTGTAATAACAATTACATCAACTCGATTTTCAGCATTTAATTGAGACAAACTTGCTCTAACCTCACTTGAAGATTTAACACCTTGTACTGCGACTTCATGAACGTCAAATTCAATTCCTGGCCAACGAAGTTTTGTGTTTTCAATAACATCTTTCATCGCAGCACTTGCTCGACCACAAATTAAACCAATTTTTTTAGGAAGAAATGGAATAGCTTTTTTTCTTTCGGGGGCAAATAAACCTTCTGCTGCAAGTTTTTGTTTTAATTTTTCTAACTGAATCATTAATTCACCCAGTCCAACAGGTGAAATGGCTTTTCCTCTAATGATTAAGGATCCACGGTTCATCCAAAACTCTGGTTTACCGTGAACTAAAACTCTTAGACCACTTGTTATTTCAGTCGGCGAATTTTCAATTACAGATCTATTGAAAACAACATTTAATGTGGCATCAGCTGAAACATCTCTTAAATCCATAAACACCCAGTCAGAACCTGGTCTGATTTTTACTGATGTGATTTGGCCCTCTATCCAAACTGAAGGCAGTTGCGTAATTATTTCCGATAAAGCTCGGGCAGCATCCTTAACTTGGATTGCATCTTCGGGTGATTGACCTGTTGCCATAGGAAACAGCGTAGGTGCTCAAGATGCTTCAGACAACGTGAACGCCTACGATATTTATCGTGACCACAACTGGAAAAGTGCTCTTAGCCGCCCCTCGAGGATATTGCGCTGGAGTAGATCGAGCCGTTGTAACTGTTGAAAAAGCATTAGATGTTCATGGTGCTCCGGTTTATGTCAGAAAACAAATTGTGCATAACAAACACGTTGTTGAAACTTTGGAAAAACGTGGTGTGATTTTTGTTGATGAACTAAGTGAAGTTCCTGAAGGATCCTTAGTGGTTTTTAGTGCACATGGAGTTTCTCCAGCAGTTCATGCAGAAGCTGCTCAAAGAAATCTCAAAACAATTGATGCAACTTGTCCCTTAGTAACAAAAGTTCACAATGAAGCAAAAAGATTTGCTAAAGATGGATACAAAATTATTTTGATTGGCCATGAAGGTCACGAAGAAGTTGAAGGAACAATGGGTGAAGCACCTGACAACATGGTGTTAGTTGATGGACTAGATCAAGTTGAAAAATTAGAAGTTAAAGAAGGCGAAAAGATTGCCTGGTTATCCCAAACCACTCTTTCTGTTGATGAAACTTTAGAAACAGTTCATGCTCTGAAGAAAAAACTTCCTATATTGATGGATCCACCTTCTGATGACATTTGTTATGCAACACAAAATCGTCAAGCAGCTGTGAAAAATATTGCTCCACAAGTTGATGTGTTAATCGTTGTGGGATCAAGCAATTCTTCAAACTCAGTAAGACTTGTTGATGTGGCATTAGAAGCTGGTGTTAAAAAATCTTTCCGTGTGGATTCAAGAGATGAATTGAAAAACGAATGGTTTGAAGGAGCAAAATCAGTTGGTTTAACAAGTGGGGCGTCAGTTCCTGAAGAACTAGTTGATGGAGTACTTGCTTGGTTAAGTGAGAACGGTTATGGCGATGTGGAAGAAGTAGAAACAATTGAAGAACACATCACATTTTCATTACCAGTAGAAATTAGAAAAGATTTAAAAGCCGCGGGAAAAGCTTAAACGCTTCTTCGAATTCTTAAGAAAACAATCGCAAAAGCAAGTGCAGTTGATCCCACCATCCAAGGTGCATTAAAAGCCAAAGTCGTAAGAATCATTGCAGTTTGTTTTAACATGAAAGATCCAGTTGGACTCAAAGTTAATTGACCCAGAATCAAAGCCACAATTAGATAGGCAAGAGGTCCAGCAATAACTGGATCCCAAGCGTTTCTCATATTTATGGTGGCAGCTAAATAAAGCAAAGTAATTGAATAAGCAAAACTTGTAATAATACCAATACGACCTGTTAACAAAACATCAATCAAACCAATAATTAGTGGCACTACAAGAATTAAGAGCGCAGCAGTTTTTGCAGGCAGTGGTGGTTGTAACCAGGAAACTCTTTCAGAAAAAGAAACACGTTCTTTATTTTGAGATAACTGTTCAGTTATAACTTGGTTAGGAGAAGTGCCCTTGTAAAAGTTTTCAACTTTCTTTGCTATTTCTTGGGAGTCGGCAAATTTATCTTCAGTGTTTTTTTCTCTTCTGCGAGCCAAAGCCGGAAAAGCTGTTTCACTTTGAGGACCACTTGCACCCACTGCTCGATAAAAGCGTGGTTCTAATTCACGATTATTTTCATTACTCACAAGTAAGACCCTAGCGAACTAATTAGGACTAATCGTCCAAGCCTTCAAGTTCTAGTCGTCCATTCTCGCCACTAAAGCGTGATTTCGATAATCCGGTGGAAACTTCTTCGGGGGCCTCTATTTGTTTGGTGGTGGGAACACCTTTTTGTGCCAAGCGTTTGGCTTGGGAAACTGCTTGACGATCAAATGAGGAAACAAAAGAGTTATAACCATCAACAGCTTTACTTAAACCAGAGCGCATAGTGTCAATATGTTCCACAAGTTTTACTAAGCGCTTTAACATTTCAGCACCCATGTTTCTTATTTCTTCAGCATTGTTATTTAAATCTCTTTCACTCCAACCAAAAGAAATTGTTCTTAACAATCCCAGCATCGTGGTAGGAGTGGCAGGAATAACATTTTTACCAAAAGCTTTTTCTAGTAGCAACCCATCAAAATCAAGGGCTGCGGTTAAAAGTGATTCAAAGGGAAGAAAAAGAATAACAAAGTTTGGTGATTTTGCCGAAGTTGTTTGGTATTCCTTAGCGGATAACTCATTGATTCTTTTACCTAAATCTTTAGCATGCTTATCAAGTAATACTGCTTTTTCTGCTTGATCATTTGTGCCCATTGCTTCAAAGAATGCATCCCAAGGAAATTTTGCATCAATTAAAACTTCACCACCACCTGCTAACAAAATCGAAACATCAGGACGAGCAACCCCATCAACACCGGCTCTGGAATCTTGGCGTTGGAAATGGGTTCCTTCTAATAAACCTGCATGTTTAAGTAATTGCTCAAGTTGCATTTCCCCGTATTGACCACGAGTTTGACCTTTGCCCATTGCTGAAGCAATTTGACGTGTTGCTACTTCTAAGGATTCGTTTCTTTCCCGCAAAGTTTTCATTTCATTTTTAAGCATTGATTCAGCATCAATTCGTCGTCTATCTGCATCCTCAGATTTTGTTTTCAATTCAGTTAAGGCTTCTTGCACAGGTTTAAGCATTTGATCAATTGAGCTTGAAGCAAGATTTGCTTTTTCTAAAACACTATTTCTTTCCTCTAAAGACTGAACTTTGCCACTTAGTAATACCGATCTTTGGCGACCAATAAACCACGCAAAAGGTGAGGCAACAACAACACCAATCACAATTCCTAGAATTAAAGACGAAGTTTGCATAGATATAAGTCTGTATTAATGGGCTGACATTTTCATTTTGGCCACGCCCGTAAGATGGTGCATATGGCATTGTCAGTGGGCATCGTTGGCTTACCCAATGTTGGCAAATCTACCCTTTTCAATGCACTCACAAAAAATAATGTTTTGGCCGCTAATTACCCTTTTGCCACCATTGAGCCCAACATAGGAATTGTGGGAGTTCCTGATGAAAGACTTAAAAAACTTGCCACCATATTTGATTCCAAAGAAATACTTCCAGCTTCAGTTTCTTTTGTTGATATTGCCGGAATTGTTAAAGGTGCATCTGAAGGTGCAGGCTTAGGAAATAAGTTTTTGGCAAATATTCGAGAAACCGATGCGATTTGCCAAGTAATCAGAGTCTTTGTTGATCCAGATGTGGTGCACGTTGATGGAAAAGTTTCACCTTTAGATGACATTGAAACAATTAATACTGAATTAATTTTGGCTGATATTCAATCAATTGATAAAGCAATTCCAAGATTGCAAAAAGAAGCCCGAGGCAACAAAGAAAAAACTGCACTTCTAGAAGAAGCAGAAAAAGCTCGAAAAGTACTTGATGAAGGTAAAACTGTTTTTGCCGCCAAACTCGATATGCAATTACTTAAAGAACTATTTTTGCTAACCGCTAAACCATTTTTGTATGTTTTCAACGTTGATGAATCAGGTTTAGGAAATGAAGCACTTCAAGCCCCATTAAGAAAATTGGTGGAACCTGCTGAGGCAATATTTGTGAATGCAAAACTTGAAACTGATTTAGCTGAATTATCTGAGGAAGAAGCAAAAGAATTATTGGAATCAGTTGGGCAAAGTGAATCAGGTTTAGCAAGACTGGCTAGAGTTGCCTTTGACACACTTGGATTACAGACTTATTTAACGGCCGGGCCTAAAGAAGCAAGAGCCTGGACAATTCATAAGGGAGACTCCGCACCTATGGCAGCGGGTGTTATTCACACTGATTTCCAAAAAGGTTTCATTAAAGCAGAAATAGTTTCTTTTAAAGATCTAGTTGAAGCCGGTTCCATGGCAGAAGCAAAATCAAAAGGAAAAGTAAGAATGGAAGGAAAAGATTACGTCATGCAAGATGGTGACGTAGTTGAATTCAGGTTCAACGTTTAAAGGGATAAATGACAAATATTAAAACAAGAGATGACATTAGAAACTTAGCAATTATTGCCCACGTTGATCATGGCAAAACAACATTGGTTGATGCGATGTTATGGCAGTCAGGTGCTTTTAGAGCTAACCAAGACGTGAACGAACGAGTCATGGACTCAACAGATTTAGAAAGAGAAAAAGGAATTACCATTTTGGCAAAGAACACTGCCATTAATTACACAGATCCAGAACTTGCCCCCAATGGTGTAATCATCAACATCATTGACACACCAGGCCACGCTGATTTTGGTGGCGAAGTTGAACGCGGACTTGAAATGGTTGACGGTGTTGTTCTTTTAGTTGACGCAAGTGAAGGCCCACTGCCACAAACAAGATTTGTGTTAAGAAAAGCTTTCCAAAAAAGATTACCGGTAATTCTGGTAATTAACAAAACAGATCGTTCTGATTCAAGAATTGATGCTGTTGTTAATGAAACCTATGATCTATTTATTGACTTAGCTGATGATTCCATGGTTAATGTTTTGGAATTTCCCATTATTTATGCATCAGCAAGAGCTGGTAAAGCAAGTTTGACTAAACCTGCAGATGGCACAATTCCTGATTCAGAAAACTTAAGACCACTGTTTGAAACAATTCTTAAAACTGTTCCAGCACCTACTTATACAGAAGGAGCCCCTCTACAAGCTCACGTTACAAACCTTGATGCTTCTGCTTATCTTGGTCGACTTGCTTTATGTCGAGTAAGAAATGGTTACATCAAAAAAGGTCAAACAGCTGCCTGGATGAAAACCAATGGCGAAGTAGTGAAAGTAAAAATTAGTGAATTACTTATTACCCAAGCATTAGAACGAGTACCAGTTGAACAAGCAGGTCCTGGAGATCTAATTGCGGTAGCAGGAATTGAAGAAATCACAATTGGTGAAACATTGGCAGATCCTGATAATCCAATTGCTTTGCCACTGATCACTGTGGATGAGCCAAGTATTTCTATGTTTATTGGCACAAACACTTCACCTTTGGCTGGAAAATCAGGAACGAAAATGACAGCTCGTTTGTTAAAAAACAGACTTGATGCCGAACTAATCGGTAACGTTTCCTTAAGAGTTTTTGACACAGAACGTCCTGACACATGGGAAGTGCAAGGCCGAGGCGAATTACAACTTGCAATCTTGGTTGAAATTATGCGACGTGAAGGTTTTGAATTAACTGTGGGAAAACCACAAGTTGTGACTAAAACTATTGATGGCAAACTTTCTGAACCAGTTGAAAGATTAACAATTGATGTTCCAGAAGATTATGTAGGTGTAGTAACACAATTGTTAGGTTTAAGAAAAGGTCGCATGGAACAAATGACAAACCACGGCAGTGGTTGGGTCAGAATGGAATATTTAGTTCCAGCACGAGGACTAATTGGTTTTAGAACAGAATTCTTAACTGAAACTCGTGGAACAGGTTTAATGCATCACGTCTTTGATCGTTATGAACCATGGCATGGTGAAGTTAAAACCAGAGCAAACGGATCTCTTGTGGCAGATCGCGCCGGAGCAGCAACTGCTTACGCAGCATTTTCTGTGCAAGAACGCGGTGCACTATTTATTGGTCCAGGTGTAGAAGTTTATGAAGGCATGATTATTGGTGAAAATGCTCGTGCTGATGACATGGATGTAAACATCACCAAGGAAAAGAAATTAACCAACATGAGAGCTTCTGGTTCTGATGACACAGTTCATTTGATTCCAGCAAGAAATTTGTCCCTTGAGCAAGCCTTAGAATTCTTAAGAGAAGATGAATGTGCTGAGGTTACCCCAGGTACTGTTCGAATTCGAAAAGTAATTTTAAACGCTGGTGAGCGAAATCGTGCTCGCGGTAAGAATAAATAACTAATTAATTAAATTAGTTTTAAAAAAATCTAGCTGCATGCGAAGTAAATCTTCAGTTATTACTTCCTGTGGAGTCATGTGACTTACCCCCGGTAAGGGCACAAACTTATGAAATTGTCCATGAAGAGATAATTTTTCAATCAAGTTAAGAGAATGCATCGCTAAAACATTGTCATCTGCTAAACCATGAATCAGCAGCAAAGGTCTAGTTAATTTGTGAGCTCGATTAATTAAAGAAAACTGCTCATATTTTGTTTCATCACTCTGGGGATTGCCCAAATATCGCTCGGAATAAGCAGTGTCATACCAACGTAAATCTGTCACTGGTGCTCCAGCAATACCAGCATGAAATCTCTCAGGTGCATCTAAAACTGCCAAAGCTGCTAAATATCCTCCAAAAGACCAACCAGTAATTCCTACATTGTTTAGATCCAATAATCCGGGATACTTTTTATCTGTTTCATCAAGAGCAGTTATCTGGTCTGCAACTATTTTTTCAGCCCAGTTTTCAAATATTTCATATTCCCAACTTTTTCCTCGCCCAGGTGTGCCACGATTATCGGCCACGATGACAACAAAACCCTGATCAGCAATCCATTGCTCACTTAAATATGTTGCCGCATTTTTCATACAACTTGCAAAATGTGGTCCTCCGTAAGGAGACATTATGACGGGAAGTTTCTTTTCATCTTTTAACCAAGTTGGTAAAACTACTGAGGTGGAAATCTTTGATTTACCTGAATCAAAGTAATCAATTCTGGGATTAAATTCAGGAAAGTCCTGGTGATCTTTTATCACAAATTGATTTTGGCCGTTATGAACACTGATTTTTCTGGCCCAACTGGATTGGTTTGATTCAATAACAAGGGTGAGGTGTTCTTTCTTGCCACCAACTACATAACCATCTGTTTGACCAATACTGATGTATTTTCCCTTCCAATCAACGAGCATCAACGAAGAATTATTTTGGTGTGAACTTACTTGTAAAAGAAATCCTTCTTTATCAACATTTAGTATCGCTCGGACTTCATAGTTTGAATCAGTTAGAGCAAGTCCATCAACAAATAAAGATCTGTGATCTTTTCCTTCTAATGTGATGAGGTGGTTTTCAAATATTTGAGGAGAACCCGGCATTACTTCAACCCATGCTGGGTGGTTTTGGGCCCATAAATCAACTTGAGTTTTGGTATTCAAGTTGAATTGTTTTAAGACCATAGTTTTTTGATCTCTTGTTAAAAGTGTTAAATTCACAATGTTTGAAGAGTTAAAATCAACATCGCTCACGTATTCAAATTCATTCTTATCGATTTCTAATTTGGATTTATTGCCCTCTAAGTCTGTGACAAAAAAATCACAATCAGGGTTCTTTGAACCGGCAAATGGATAACGATGATTTCTGCTCTGTGCAGAAGAATTATCTGGATCAGTAATTTGCACAGTGGTTACTTGGCTTTCATCCACTCTTTCCACAACTAAACGATCTGATTCAGGGCTCCACCAAAATCCTCTATACCTATTGAGTTCTTCAGCTGCGATGAAATCAACAAGGCCATAAGTTACATTTTCATTTTCACTGGTAAGAATTATTTTTCCAGACTTAGTAGCTAGGCAATATAAATAAAGACTTGCGTTAACAACACCTGCTATAAATTTTGCGTCAGGAGAAAATCTGGGATCAATTATTGCTCCAGGAAGATCAATGTTGGAAACTTGTTTTGTTCTAACATGATAAATCCATAATTCACCATTGAGGGCAAAACATAAATTTTCACCACTTTTATCAATACTAAAAGTAGTTATTCCTGAACCTGATTCTCGAAGCCTTTCTCTGCGGGCTTTTTCTTGAGCGGGTAAGAAATCTTCATCTTTAACTTTTAAATCTTGCGGATTAATTAAAAGTGCTTCTTGACCATTTGAGGTATTGAGAGAAAAAAGTGCAAGTCTTAAATCAGATTTAGAAATCGATCTAACAAAGAAGACCAGATTATTTTCAGGACTAATTACAAAACTTCTAGCACGCCCAGATGAGAATCTTCTCGTTTGTGCATATTGTTTTGGAAAAGTTGGCCATCTACTCACACTCATATTCTGCTTGTCGCGTATTCTTTCATTTATGTCGAGTCGCCGTCTTTTATTAGTTCACGCTCATCCAGATGATGAAACCATTAGCACAGGAATCACAATGGCAAAATATGCAAAAGCCGGAGTGGAAGTAACACTTGTGACTTGTACAAGTGGAGAAGAAGGAGAAGTTTTAGTTCCAAGTCTTTCTCATTTAGCTTCCAATAAAGATGACTTACTTGGACCCCATCGCCAAATTGAATTAGCAAATGCCATGAAAGCTTTAGGAATTAAGGATCATAGATTTTTAGGTGGCCCAGGTAAATTTAGAGATTCAGGAATGATTGGCACGCCATCTAATGAAAGAAAAGATTCTTTTTGGCAAACAGATATACAAATCACAGCTGATGAATTAGTAAAGGTAATAAGAGAAACAAAACCTCAAGTTGTTATTACTTATGATGACTTTGGTGGTTATGGACATCCAGATCATATAAATGCACATCGAATCACACATTACGCAACAGATTTAGCAAACGTTTCAGGTTATAAACCCGAACTAGGTCAACCTTGGGAAATAAAAAAGATTTATTGGTCATGCATTCCTAAATCACAAATACAAAAAGGAATTGATGCATTGGCTAATTCTGGTTCCAAGTTTTTTGGCGTTGATTCAGCTGATGAATTCCCATTTGCTGTTGATGATGAACTTGTCACAACAAGAATTGAAGCTTTAGATTTAGTTGAGATGAAATTATCTGCGCTAAGGTGCCATGCAACACAAGTTGAAGAAACAGGACCGTTCTTTCAAATGGCACAAGTTATTGGACCAGAAGCTTTAGGTGTGGAGTTTTTTAGAATTGCTAAAGGACAAATCCAAAAAAACGGCGAATACGAAACCGACATTTTTGCGGGTGTTTAAATGCAAGAAAAGTTAATTAATCTCATCGGTGCTTTGTTTTTGGGAGTTTCAGTTTCAATAATTGGTGGATTTTTACAAGCTGGAACATTTCAATTTTTTGTGACTATTCCTTGGGGGTATATTTTGTATTTAGCTATTTTTATTTACTCAATAAGATATTTAAGATCAAATCTAAATTCAAGAATATTTATTATTTCTTACGCTATTGGTTGGCTAATTATTGCGCTACTAATGAGCACAAAATTAAGAGCAGGGGATTTAGTTTTAACGAATAATTTATTAGCGATTACTTACTTACTTAGTTCAGTGATTATTTTAGGGGCAATGTCAACATTGCCCCTAAAGAAATAATTAAATTCCGTCTTTAACAGATTGTGTTTTGTCAGCAACAGCTTGAGTTTTTTGCTCAATATCTGTAGCCACAGCCAAAGCATCATCTAGTGCTTGGCGCAATTGAGTTGAAGCAGAAGCAAGTGATCTTCTGACCTTTGCTGCTTCAGCTGCAACTTTAGCTGCTGAATCTCTTTGAATTTCAACGTTGTCAATAACACGTTTTCTTTCAGATTGGGCTTCATCAACTAAGCGACGTGACTCTGCTTGTGCTTCACTTCTGGTTCGAGTTAATAATTCGTCAGCACGCTTTGAAGCATCACTAGTAATACGTAATTCTTCTGCTTTAGCATTTTGCAAAATAGAATTTGCCTCACTTGTTGCTGTTGCAATTATTCGAGTTGCCTCTTTATCAGCAGCATCGCGTTCAGATTCAGCACTGACTCTGAGTTCTTTCACATACTTTTCTGCATCAGCCTTAAGTCGCATGTTCTCAGCATTAGTTGCTTCAATTAATCTTGTGTTTTCTTCTTTAGTAGCAGCAAGTTGAGCAGCTGAAGTTTCACGAATTCCTTGGGCAAGTTTCTCAGCTTCAACCAAAACAGATTGGGCTTTTGATTTAGCGGCACGAATTAATGTTGCAGCATCTTCACCAGCAAGAGCGGTAATTTCAGCATCATCTAATTCAAAAACGTTTGGACGCTTGGCAAGTACTTTTACTTGTTGTTCAAGCTCATTAATTCTTCTGCTGGCACCCGTGGAGGAAACAACGATGGAGCGAGACAGCCAGTTCTTAGATTCCTTTTTAGTGGAATCAGCTGAATTATCAACCCATTCAGATGCTGCATTTATAACATCATTTTCAACTGAAGTTTCGTCGGTTTTCTTTGTAGCCATTAAGTTAGGTCCCCTTTAGTACTTATAGAAATAGATTAGCGATAAACGCCTTTCTAGACTAGAGCCTGCTCTGGCTTTTACGCTCAAGGGACCCTTTATCTAATATTAGGAGGCCGGGGTTATAAGACAAACCCAAGTTGATTAGGGGCTGAAACTCTTTTGAGTGATCGTGGAAATACTTCAGCGTCTAAAAAAGCAAAGAACACCGCTCCAAAAATTAAAATTAATTCGAAATCACGTGCCTCTAAAGTCAACGCCGTTGTTGAAAAAGAACTAAATGAACTAATCACCAACCTTGAATTACTTACACCAGTTAAAAAAGACTGGCGATATCGAATTGGTGAGTTTATTGGTCAATTAATTTTGACAGTTGTTGCTTTAATTCTTTTAGGTTGTTATGTCTGGTCCATAACTGTGGTACCACCAAATGCCAAATTATTAGGAATTGAAATTGGTACCAAACTTCCACCCAATGTTTATCAAGAAGTAAATGTTGCCATACGAGATAAAATAGATGATCCAATTGATATAAAAACTCCACAAGGATTATTCAGATTTACTCCACAAGAAATCGGTTTATCTATCGATTTACCTCAGACAGTAAAAGATATAAACAAAAATCCATTTGTATTTCTTCGATCAGCTGTTTTTGCTACAGAAATTAAGCCCCAAATAAATATCGATGAAGTTGCATTCAAGCAAACACTAGCAAGCGTGGTTCAAAAAAATACAAAATCTCCAATAAATGCAACTCTTACTACAAAAGATGGAAGAGTTATCACAACTCAAGCGTCAAGTGGAACAGAAATTGATTGGGAGAAAACAACACAAAGTTTAAAGCGCGCTTGGTTATACGAAGGCCGTAGCGCTGAGGTTGTAATTTCTTTCATCCCACCTGAATTAAATGATGAAGACATAAATATGGTTAGAACTAATCTTGCTGAACTAGCCGTATCTGCGCCAATAACTCTAGAAATTGGAGAAAGAAAAGTAACAATAAGTCCTGCAGTTATTGGAACTGCACTAAATTTTGTGCCAGTTAAAGAAAAGCTTGAATCTAGATTTGATGAAAAAGTAATTATTGATGAAATCTCACGATTAATTCCAAATATTCAATCAACTGCTACTGATGCAAAATTTGACTTTATAGGAAACAGAATCGTGGTTGTTCCTGCTCAAGAGGGAATTAAGTTTGAACCAGGACAACTTGACGCAGCACTTTCTCCAGCATTTAGACAGAGAAACAACAGAACAGTTAATTTAAATAGCGCAGTTGTTAAACCAGTAGTAAGCACAGAAAGCTTAGAAGCTCTGGGAATAAAAGAACAACTTAGTTCATTTAGGCAAGGATTTGATTACCTTGAATATCGCGAAATAAATGTTGGCCAGGCCGCCAAGTATATGGACGGAAAAATTCTAAAACCAGGTGAAATATTTTCAATGAATGAAACAATTAAAGAACGAACAACAAAAAATGGTTACGTTAAAGGAATTTATATTGGTGAAGGTGGAAGATTTGATTTTGGTTTAGGTGGAGGAGTCTCGATCATTACCTCTGCAACTTGGAATGCTGCATTTTATGCAGGATTGGAAAGAATTGAACAACGAGCACATTCTGTACACATTGCAAGATATCCGGCTGGATTAGAAGCAACCGTAAGTTGGCCTAGATTAGATTTAAAATTTAGAAATAACACAAATAATAATATTTTGATTAAGGCTCTTCCTGAGCGAGATGGCATAACAATTTCGATGTATGGAACAAAAATTTACGACAGAGTCACATCAAGATTTGGTGAACCTTATGCTTTGAATAACAATATTGACAGAGTTATTTCTTATGATCCTAATTGTTTAGAGCAAGAGGCATCACCTGGCTTTAAAATTAATGTGACGAGAGAATTCTGGAAAGATAATGTAATTGTGGAAACTGAAAATCTTCTTACAAGTTATAGACCAAGTGACAGTATTATTTGCTTAAAAGAAGGAGAAGTTGCACCAACTGAAGTTCCTTCAGCGCAACCAGTTGCAAGTGGTGTGCCACAGCCTGTGCCACAAAATTAAAGCGGAACTACTTCTTGCCCTTGAGCACTATCTTTAACACCAATTCCTAACCCAGCTAATTGATTTCTTAATTCATCACTTAATTGCCAATTCTTTTCTTCTCGAGCTTTTATTCTTTTTTCAAGCAAGTCCTTAATTTCAGGGGTGATAACTAGATCGGGTGTTTTCTCAGGAGCTCTTGTTAAATCAAGTCCTAAGACTTCATCAAATTTTGCAATCGTTTGGTATTTATCTCCAGGTGAGACATTTTCATCTTTTTCTAGAGTTCTTAAAAGCTGCAAGACTTTGTTGGTGTCTAAATCTTCTGTGAGAGCAAGTTCGAATTGTTTAAGATAACTTTGCTCAACACTTCCCTTGAAGCTTGAGTATTCTTGCATCTTTTCTCTTATTCGGTTTAAGTTTTTGTGAGAAGCAGTAATTGAATTCCAAGTTAAATCCATTTGAGATCTGTATCGATGTTCTAACAATGACAAACGAATGGCAAGGGGATCTAGTCCTTTTTCAATAACATCAGAGACTAATAAAACATTGCCTGAAGACTTACTCATTTTTCTACCTTCAAATAAAAGATGTTCACCATGAACCCAATGATTAACAACTTCGGTATCAACTGCGGCATTACTTTGAGCTCTTTCATCTTCATGATGAGGAAATCTCAAATCAATGCCGCCAGTGTGAATATCAATTTTGGTTCCTAAAAATTTCAAACTCATTGCACTGCATTCAATGTGCCAACCTGGATAACCTCTTCCCCAAGGAGTTTCCCAAGTTAATTGTGTTCTACTTTCTCCAGCATTTTTCCATAAAGACCAATCTGCATGAAATTTTTTGTTGGGATCAGATTTTCCATCAAAGCGATAACCAGGTTGAAGTTGTTCCAGTTTGTTGCCACTGATTTGGCCATAGCTTGGATAAGACTTGGAATCAAAGTAAACAGTTCCTTCTGGTCCAACATAGGCATGCTTTTTGTCAATTAGTTTCTGAATTAACTCAATCATCAATTCAATTGATTCACTAGCTCTTGGATATTTTGTTGCTTTCTTAATATTTAATAAACCTAAATCTCTATGAAAATTACCTTCATATTTTCTAGCAATTGATAATGCATCACTAGATTCAGTTTTAGATTGGGCAATGATTCGATCTTCAGTGTCAGCTTGACCCTCGTCCACGCCACCTAATCCGGTGTCATCTGCCATGTGACCAACATCAGTGATGTTTTGAATTAGTTCAACTTTTAAGCCTTGATATTCGGCAAATCTTTTTATTAAGTCGGTGAGTAAAAATGTACGCATATTGCCCACGTGGGCATCGCGATAAACAGTTGGCCCGCAGGCATAAATCTTTAAAACACCTGGGCTAAGAGGTGTGATCTCAACTAATTCGCGCCTTTTAGTGTCATATAACTTCATGTGGCTAGCGTAGTTGAAAACTACTAATTAGCATGAGCAACCAACTTCTATTGGTTGTTGCACTTTTGTGTAGCGATAGTAGGCGTAATCGTGGTGAATTTGATAACCCAAAGACTCATAGAGTCCGACTGCCGGCAAGTTTGATTTAAGCACCTGTAAAGCAATTATTTTGTGACCTATTTTGAATACTTCATTACTCAAAGCCAACATAATTGATTTGGCTAACCCTTTTGATCGATGATTTTCATCAACCCAAACTGTTGTCACCATTGCTAAATCTTCAGATGCTGAAACTCTTCCCGTGGCAATAATCTTATTTTTTTCATCAACTATTGATGCAAATCTAACAAAACTTCCACTGACCAATAATTCTTTACTTAATCTGGGTGATTTAGTCTCAGCAGCCATAACAGCGTCAAACCATTTACTACTTAGTTCACTTTCAATTATTACTTGAGCTTGATTTGATTCAACAGTGTTAGCGATCATATAAAGAGCGTGTGCCACTTCAACAAAATTATTTCTAGCCAAAGCCTCATCAAAAGCCCCAGGTTTTGGAGACTGAACTATGGCTGCAGCTTTCTTGGTTTTATACCATTCAATAATTTTTAACAAAGATTCATCAGCAGAATTTTCAGGCCTACCATCTAAGCGACAAGAATTTGCTCTGGCTGACTCATTACCAGAAAATCTTAAAACCCAGTCACCTAAACTTTCTGTTTCCAAAGGAACCCAAGTACTTTCAGAATCTCGTTGCAGATCAAGGCAACCAATTTCAGGTTCGACGACTTTTGCGGCGATGATTTTTCCTGAAATAACATCTTGAAAGGAATCATCTTTTTTTCTGATCTTGATAATCCCAGCAGGCCAGTCGCCACTCCAGGAAACCAATTGACCCAAGACATCGCTCAAGCCTTCCTCAGTTAAATAGCGAACGCTTACGCGTCGACCTACATCTGAAGGGCTAATTCTTAACCTGCCGATTGTGGTCATACGAGAAAAATTGTTCCTTTCAGATACTCTTTACATATAAATAGTAGAGATGAAGTAGTTTTGTCTTACTTTCCCAAG
>DAIRXT010000013.1:0-18735 GCA_036819575.1 Candidatus Nanopelagicales bacterium
CTCTTATTGCAACTTGGGGCGTTTACCCAATCAGTTACCTATTCCCAGTATTTGGTGTCTGGTTCAATAGTGACTGGTTTGAAGGTCCAGGTTCATTCGTGTTCCGTCAATACGGCTACTCAATTGCAGACGTTTTGGCTAAAGCAGTGTTTGGTCTATTGATTTACAAGATCGCACGCTTGAAGAGCTTTGCTGATGACAGATCATTCGCGAAGAGCGAAGGTCACTAAAGTCAGTTAAGTAATTAATTTAAGGGCCTTGGGTGAAAACTCAAGGCCCTTAAATTTTTCTATGAATTAATTTCTTCAAGCAGATTTGATTGCAACCAGGTTAGCCAGGAATAGATTTCCTTGGCGTGATCAGTTTCTTCTTCTTCAGTTAAATCTTCTTCATCTGTTTCATCGATTCCAACCCTGGTTCCTAAAGCTAATCTCACATCGTTTAACACCGTTAACCACGCTTCAAAGTCTTTGGGTTTAATTAAAATTGCCTGATCGGGTTCAGGTAGATTTTCTAAAACTAGATTTGCTCGTTTAGTTTTTATTTCTCGTAATGATCTTTCAGTAAATCTTCTAAATTCCTGCGAAGCCTTCTTGTCATTCTGGTAGGCATCTGGAAGAAGTCGAAGCAGCACATCATCATCAGGTTTTTTGGCATTGGCATCTATACCGACCATCTGGGCAAGTGGGTCTTGGTTTTCTTCCACATTTAAAGGTGTTAAAAGCGCAACCACTTGCTCAATCATTGAGGTTAGTAATGCTATTTCTAGGGCTTCAATTTCAAATTTGATTTCCCCGTTTGCTTGTTTTTTAAATCCTCGGTTTTCCATAACTTACGATTTCTGCAATGTGGCCCAGAGGCCATAGGAATGCATAGCGTTAACGTCTCGTTCCATCTCTTCACGAGAACCTGCACTTACAGCTGACTTACCCTCATTATGGACTTGCAGCATTAAGGTTTCAGCTTTTTCTTTTGAATACTTGAAGTAGGTCATAAAAACATAAGTTACGTAATTCATCAAATTTATTGGGTCATTCCACACAATACATACCCAGGAGGGATTGGTTTTTGTTTCTGAAGAAACACTTTGTGTTTCTAAGGGGGCAATAGACATAAATTTATATTCGCACTAAAAGAGTGTTTTGGCTACTCACTTAAGTGAATCAAAGATCTTTTTGCAGTCTGGGCAGATGGGAAATTTTCCAGGATCTCTACCCGGAACCCATACCTTGCCACACAATGCGATTACAGGTTTTCCAGTAACTGCACTTTCGACAATCTTTTCTTTTTGTACATAATGTGCAAATTTCTCATGATCCCCGTCATCATTTGTTTCTAGCGTTTTTTCATCGAGCAGGGTGTCGCCCAAGGAGCCTGGGTTATCAAGAGGAGTAGTCACAGTCTGATTCTGGCAGATACCTTAGGTAGCATTGAGGTTTCAGCCCCGTATTTCTAAATGTGAAGAAAGAGTCGTTCATGAAACTAAAGGGAAGAGATTTCTTAAAAGAAATCGACTTTAGTGGCGAAGAGCTACTTCAAATAATTGATCGTGCCCAGAAATTGAAAAAGCAGAAAAAAAATGGTCGTGAAAAGAAATACTTAAAAGGCAAAAATATTGCTCTTATCTTTGAAAAAACGTCCACGAGAACTCGCGCTGCTTTTGATGTTGCAGCCCATGATCAAGGAGCTTTCACTACTTTTTTTGATTCCAGTTCCTCTCAACTTGGCCATAAGGAATCCATTGCCGACACAGCTCGTGTCTTGAGCAGAATGTTTGATGCCATTGAATATCGCGGCTTTGCCCAAAGCTCTGTAGAAGAATTAGCCCAACATTCAAGTGTTCCTGTTTTTAATGGTCTTACTGATTCTTGGCACCCTACCCAAATGTTGGCAGATTTCATGACGATGAAAGAACACAGTAATAAAAAGTTAAAGGATATTTCTTTTGCATACTTAGGTGATGCCAGAAATAATATGGGAAATTCTTTATTAGTAACAGCAGCAATCTTTGGTATGGATGTAAGACTTGCTTGCCCTAAATCATTAAGTCCCAGCACCCAAGTTCAAGACATTGCCCAGGAATTAGCAAGAAAATCTGGTGGCAAAATCACAATCACCGAAGATGTTGCCCAGGCAGTTAAAGGTGTTGATTTTGTTCACACCGATGTGTGGGTTTCCATGGGTGAAGATGAAAGTGTTTGGACAGAAAGAATTAATCTGCTAAACCCATACCGAGTGACTAAGGATGTATTAAATCTAACGGGCAACAGCGAAGTCAAATTTATGCATTGTCTTCCTGCTTTTTATGACGAGAACACCTCTATTGGAAAAAAGATTAAAGAATCTTTTGGCATAACCGGTGTTGAGGTAACAGCAGAAGTTTTCAATTCAAAAAATTCAATTGTTTTTGATCAAGCTGAAAATAGAATGCACACCATAAAAGCATTAATGGTTGAAACTTTAAGTTAGTTAAAATAAAAGACCCGCTAATTTCTTAGCGGGTCTAATGTATGAAGTCCTTGGTCTAAACTGGGCGCACGTTTGCGGCTTGTGGACCTTTTTGGCCTTCGGTGATATCGAATTCAACTCTTTGTTCTTCGTTCAATGAACGATAACCATCAGATTGAATTGCTGAGTAATGCACGAACACGTCTGGTCCGCCTCCATCTGGAGCTAAGAATCCGAAGCCCTTTTCTGAATTAAACCATTTGACGCTGCCTTGTGGCATATATATTTCTCCTGCTTTTGTTGATGTACCGCTCAATGCTTTTGCCTTCACGGGGTGTTCGCCGCTGACTTGCGCGGCATCAAAGACACCTTGCATAAATCATTAACTTGCAACCACTCATGAGCCTACGGCATTTGATACACCAGGTGCCAGTGGGGCTTTAAAAATGTGTATAAAAAGAAAATGTGCCCACAAATTAAATTTGTGGGCACATCACCTTGATTTCGGTGGAGGTGGCGGGATTTGAACCCGCGTCCATCAGCGTCGTACTAGGGCTTCTCCGGGCGCATCCACAATTGCGTGTTCTTGACCTGCTAGTTACTCGTGGCCTTGCTAGCAACACGGTCAAAGTTACTGTTTGATTTTCTAACTAATCTCGTAACCCGACTAGTTAGTGATCCTTCTTTCGACGCCAGATCTCAGATCGAAGGAACTTCTGAGCTGACGGACTTTATGGCTAAAGCTACTTTAAGCAGCTAGAGCAAAGTCAGTGCGAGATTTATTTGCACTTGTTTTTTCAAGACATGGTTTACGAGTTCTGCCTTGAACCTCGGCCCGCTTCACCTAACGCGATTCACTGTTGTCGAAACCGTTCACCCCCTATTGAGTTGTAAATCGTTCACAAAAGAAGTTTTCTCTTTCTTTGTGAACTCTTTATTCTACACCCTTAAAGCGGCGACCTACTGCCTTGGCTACTTCTCTCTTATCAGCTTTTTCTCTTAACGCTTGACGTTTATCGTGTTCTTTTCTACCTTTGGCCACAGCAAGTTCGATTTTGGCTCTGCCGTCTTTAAAGTAAATACTTAAGGGCACAAGTGTGTTGCCTGAATCATGAAGGGCTTTAGAAAGCCTAGTAATTTCTAAACGATTCACCAGTAGTTTTCTTATGCGTCTTGGTTCATGATTTGTCCAGGTGCCTGCATCGTATTCAGGAATGTGGACGTTATGTAACCAAACTTCTCCGTTTTTAATTTGAGCAAAACCATCTACCAAACTTGCTCTGCCTTCACGAAGTGATTTAACTTCAGTGCCAACTAGAACTATTCCTGCTTCGATCACATCTTCAATCGAATAATCATGACGAGCCTTTTTATTTTGGGCTACTAGTTTTTTCCCTTTTTCTTTCATGATTAACCACGTGTCCCAGAACTTGCAATGAGTCCTTGAAGAACTTGTAAGGCTCGTGTTTCTGCTACTTGTTTTGACTCTTTTGAAGATACCAATATGTCTGGCTCAAGACCTTGATCATTTAGTCTTTTTCCGTTTGGAGTTACGTAGTAACCAATTGTTAATTCCAAAGCTGAGCCATCAGATAACTGAGTTAGATCCTGTACAGCAGCTTTACCAAAAGTTTTCTCACCCACAATGACCGCACGGTTTCTATCCTGAAGTGCTGCTGCCACGATTTCTGCAGCTGAAGCTGTTCCTCTGTCAACAAGAACTACTAAGGGAGTTCTTGAATCACCGTCTCCAATTGCATCGAATAACTCGGGAGATTTTCCTGGCCTGTGAAATTCAACAACCACTCCACCATTTAAAAATGCACCTGCCACATCAGTTGCTTCGACAAGAAGACCACCTGGGTTTCCTCTTAGATCAAGAATGACTCCACTTCTTTCTGATCCACTTGCCGCTAATGCAGCACGCATGGAACGCGCAGCACCTCTTGAGAATTCAGTAATGCTCACAAGAACAACATTGTTAGCTAGTTTTTTTAATTGAACAGGATTATTTCTAATCTCAGTTCTCTTCACTGAAAAACTTAAAACTTCTTCATTTCTTTTCACAGATAAAATGGCCACAGTATTTGGTTTGCCACTTAGTAATTTTGCAACATTACTTAAATTTTGTTCTTGGGTACTAACGCCATCAATTGATTGAATTAGGTCTCCTACTTCTAAGTTGGCGAATTCGGCTGGTGAGCTTGGCACAACTCCAGCAACACCCACTAAACCTGATTCGTCACTTCGTAACCAAATACCAATTCCTGAATATTGTCCTTCAATTACACTTTCAAAAGAAGTGCTTTTGGTTTCAGGTAAATACTGATTCCACTTATCCCCCAAAGATCTAAGCATTCCTTCAATGGCTGCTCTTTCTAAAGTTTCTTTATCTGTTTGGGTTGATGACTTACTAATTATTTTGTTAACTGCCTCATCCAATATTGAGTTAGCAGATTCTGGTTTAGAAAAGTTTCCTATAAGAAAACCGGCAGCAAAAATTACACCTGTACCAATTATGAGCAAGGCGTATGGGAGCTGCTTTTTCTGCATGCCTTAATTGTAGGCGACGCCTAATTTGTGGGGAAAATAATTTAGATTTGTACTTTTAACAAGAAATTGGAGTCTTAGGTGATCCAAACCAACCCAGCGGATTATGAGGAGTTCCGTTTACGTGAACTTCGAAATGAAGATGAGGACCTGTAGACCAGCCTGAGGATCCAACAAATCCAATGGTGTCACCCACGGCAATTCCTTGACCAACGTTGACATTAAATCTTGAAAGATGTGCATACATTGTTGAAAGTCCACCGTTATGTGCAATCACGATAACTCGACCATATGCGCGCAGAGTTGTTACAGCGGTAACAATTCCAGTTGCTGCTGCTGCAATTGGAGTTCCTGTACCAGCAGCTAAATCAATTCCTGTGTGACATGAGCGGTAACCATAAACAGGATGACGTCTTGGTCCAACTCCTTGACTAAATCTGGCACCTGGCACTGGCCAATAAAGTTCGCCAGCCATTGTTCCACCTAAACCGGCTCTTAATCTTGCCAATTGTTGCAAACGAATTTGCTCAGCTCTTAGTTGTTCATAACGTTTTCGAGTTGCCTCTCGTTCACTTTCAGCTTTGGCTAACGCTGCCTTTTGCTTAGCAATAAGTTTTAATACTTCTTCTTCTGCAGCTTTTGCTTTCTGTGCAGCTACTAGTGCTTCAGCTTTTTGTGCTTCAAGAATTACCTTTTGTGCAGCAACTGCAGCTTGCTCTTGTTCTAATTGCGCTTTTATTGTTTCTAACTGAGCAAGTCTTTCATTTTGATTGCCCACAAAAGTTTGCATTGCCATCAACTTTTGGCTGAAATCATTGGGATCAGTTGAACCAAGTAAAATCTCAATTGTTGCTAATGGACCTTCTTGATAAAGGCTACGTGCCACATCTGCAACGTAGCTTCTTGTGTCATCATAATTTTTCTGTGTGATTTGAAGTTGATTTTCCAATTCCGCAAGTTTTTCTGCAGCCAAGCGATCTTTTTCTTTGGCAGCAGCTAACTCTTCACGGGCTTTTTTTAATTTGGCTTCTGCAATTGGAAGCTGTTTTCTAATTTCAGCAAGCTCTGCTGCAACTTCCCGAACTAAAGCACTAGCACTTTCTAATTCTTGTTGGGCTGCGTTGACATCGTCATCAATATTTCTGGGTAAAGCAGTTGAAGGTAAAGTGTTACCAAAAACCATAATCAGTGAGAAAAAAACAACGCTTATACCTCTGATTTTAGACTTCATAGCGAAACCTAAACTTTCAAATGTCTAGCTATACCAAACCAAGCGGTTATGAATGCTAATAAAGTACCTGAAGCTATGCAGATTAAGGATGCCGAGATAACTGCATCCCAACCGAAAAACGAAGTGAATGTAAACGAACTAGCGATTACTTGATCAATTAAATATCCTTTAATAAAACTCAAAACAGCGGTGGCAATTAATCCACCAATTAATGCACCAAAAATTGCTTCTAATAAGAAAGGTAAACGTAAGGCCATTTTAGAGGCACCAACAAGTCTCATAATTCCAAGTTCTCTTCTTCTGGCATATGCAGTAACTCGAATTGTGTTTCCAACGAGTAAAGAAGTCACAACTAACATCGCTGCGGCAAATCCAAATGCTAATGCTTGCAATCCACCCAAAACGCTAAATAGTTTGCTTAATGTTGCTCTTTGATCTCTAACCGCTTCAATTCCTGGTCTGCTTAGAAACTGATTAACAACAGTTGTAAATTCTTGTGGATTTGACAACTTAATTCTAAAACTTTCAGGCAATTGATCTGGTGTCACATTTGCTGAAATTGGAGAAGATTTAAATCTTTCAATGAATCTGTTGTATGCATCTTGTTGACTTTCAAAGAATATCTCTGCAACTAGTGGTTGCAACGCTTCTAATTCTGTTCTAATTTGAGATTTTTGTTCTTCTGTCGCTGGACCTGCGACACAAGATGGAGTATCACTTCCTGAGGTACAAAGAAATATTGAAACCTCAACTCTGTCAAACCAATAATCCTTCATCTCTTCAACTTGAGAACCGACTAGTAGTGAAGTACCTAATAGAGATAGAGAAATTCCAAATGTTGCAACTAATGCAATAGTTAAAGTAATACTTCTGCTAATTCCTTGCCAGACTTCTCCAAGGACAAATCTAACTCTGGTCATAAATGGACTCATGAGTAACCGTAAACCCCTTGAACTTGATCTCGAACAATTGAACCATTTGTAATTTCAATAACGCGCTTTCTCATTTGGTCCACTATTCCAGCATCATGTGTTGCCATTATTACTGTCGTACCAGCTTTATTAATCTGATCTAGTAATCGCATAATTTCAACAGTTGTATCTGGATCAAGATTTCCTGATGGCTCATCAGCCATCAAAATCGCAGGTCTATTAACTAAAGCTCTTGCAATAGCAACTCTTTGCTGTTCGCCACCTGATAACTGTTCAGGTTTTCTATTGGCTTTATCAAGCAGTCCAACTAGATCTAGGACTGCCGGTACAGTTTGCTTTATTTCATCTGGAGTCTTATTTAGAACTTGTAAAGCAAAAGCAACATTTTCAGAAATTGTTTTCTCAGGTAACAGTCTAAAATCTTGAAAAACCATTCCGATATTTCTTCTAAGTTTAGGAACTTCCTTTTCCGGTAACATTCCAATATTTATGTCATCAATAAGTACTGTGCCTGATTGCGCTTTTTCTTCTCTAATTAATAGTCGCAAAATCGTTGACTTACCGGCACCTGATTGTCCAACCAAGAAGACAAATTCACCGTCTGCAATCTCAAAGGAGACGTCGTTGAGTGCCGGGTGGCCATCTTTGCGATAGGCCATAGTGACGTTTTCGAATTTGATCATTTTGTCTCCACTTTCGAGATTATCGGTTGAAACTGGAGATGCGCGTGAGACTCGCCTCTTAAATCACTGTGGCGTTGACTACTTATTGGCTTGATTGTTGCTTTCTCCAACGAATTCCTGCCTCGAGAAAACCATCAAGGTCTCCATCAAGAACTGCTGCTGGATTTCCTGTTTCAAATTCAGTTCGCAAATCTTTTACTAATTGATACGGAGCTAATACATAGGACCGCATTTGATTACCCCAAGATCCTGAAGTTGAATTCTTCAACGCATCAATTTTTGCTTGCTCTTCTTGATGTCTTTTTTCTAATAATTTAGATTGCAATACTGCTAATGCAGTTGCTTTGTTTTGTAGTTGACTTCTTTCATTTTGACAAGAGACAACAATTCCAGATGGAATGTGTGTGATTCTCACTGCTGAATCTGTTGTGTTAACACCTTGACCACCGGGTCCTGAAGATCTGTAAACATCAACTCGTATGTCATCGTCTGAAATTTCGATTTGATCACTCTTATCAACAACTGGAACTACTTCAACTCCTGCAAAACTTGTATGTCTTCTACTTTGTGAATCAAATGGTGAAATTCTAACTAAGCGATGGGTTCCTTGTTCTACTGAAAGTGTTCCGTATGCGTAAGGAGCGTGCACTGCAAAAGTTGCAGATTTAATTCCTGCTTCCTCTGCATAAGAAGTTTCATAAACGTCAGTTTTCCAGTTTTGGCGTTCGCAATATCTCAAATACATTCTCAATAGCATTTCTGCCCAGTCAGCAGCATCTACTCCACCTGCTTCAGACCTTATGGTTACCAAGGCTTCTCGTGCATCGTATTCTCCAGAAAGCAGAGTCCTTACTTCCATTTCTCTAATTGCTGGAATCAAGTTGCTTATTTCGTTTTTTACATCATTCAATGAGTCTGAGTCGTTTTCAGCATTTGCTAATTCAATGAGGACTAAAACGTCATCTAATCTTTGTCTTAAACTGACCACTTTTTTAAGTTCATTTTGTAAAAAAGAAAGTCTTGTTGTAATTACTTGAGCGGCAGATTGATCGTCCCATAAATTTGGAGCCGAGGCCTGAATCTCAAGGTCACTTATTTCTTTTTTTATCTTCTCAATATCTAGAACTTTTTCAATTGTTAAAAGAGTTGAACTCATCTCTTCCACTGATTGAATTAGATCATCACTCATAATTATCTCAGTCTATTGCTATACCTAATTTATTGTTAGTTAACCTGCAACATCGCTGTTGCAGACGCTCTAATCTTGACATGATCTAATCCGATACTGAATGGTAAATACGATTTCTTTTCAATATTGACACTTACTTGAGAGTTAAGCGTCACAATCTCAAGCTTGGTGACTTCTGCTTCTTGATACCGTGCATTAACAAACTCTCGAATGAATTTATCGGCCTCTCTTGGGTCCAAAATTACTTGATCAGATAATTCAGTTGTGTAATAGGATTCTAAATTTATTTGATTGGTTCCAATAAGGGTGGCTTGATCAACAACATTTCTTAAGTATTGTTGATCGCTGATTATTGAGTAAATATTAGTTGCTGCAATAAAAGAGGCGATGAATACTGAGAGAAAGCCAACGAATATCAAAAGAATTGTTCCCCTCTCATTACTTTTCACTTAACACGAAACTTACTTATTGAAGATTGCTTATGGGCATTTATTGATATTGGAAATCCAATAATGGAGGATTTACCATAAATCTCAACTTCGACAGTGTCTGCATAACTTGAGCAGCCTTTAGGAAGGCATGTAATTACATAATTAAAACTCTCTAGATCGTATATCTCTAAAATATTGATCTTAGTTGATTCATCGTTCCATTTAGAGAAATTCTTTTGATCTTTTCCGATACTTGTAGAGATTAGATTTGCAACCTTATTCATATTACTTTTTCTTATAGCAATAGTGTAGAAGTCAATAAAAGAGACTAAAAATGTAATTAAAAATAAGATATAAATTAGGAATTCAATCATTACATTGCCTTCACTTGATTTAACTCGCATGACTTGTAGATTTCAATTTAAATTCCATGCCTAAAGGCCAGTTGATAGGCACAGATACTTCGACACTATTTAACGAAACACCGGGCAACAAAGTTCTCTTAAAAACTATTGTGGGTGAGCTATCAAAGTAACTAAACTTTTCAAGTTGTGTCAAAATTCTGGGCTTAACATATTGTGCAGGAATTCCTCTGCTTATTTCTCGTGCTCCAAATTCAGAAGCAATAGATATGTTCGCGTATGTCATTAATAAGAAGATAAGTTGAATTCCTGCAATGCTAATGAGAAAAACCAAAGGTGCCACCAGTGCAAAACTGACTATTGCACTTCCCTTTGTATTTTTCTTTCTACGGTTTTGAAACTGACTCAATAGCTTTACTAAACATCGCAGCCAGTGCTGTATCTGCGACTACCCAAAGTGCCGCAACGAGTCCAGCTGTCATAACTGTTACTAGTACCCATCCAGGCACATCACCTTTCTCGCTTTTTAATATTTGTAAACCGAATAGCTTTTCCATATATCTCCTTTAGCCGAGTTTTTGCAGAACTGTTAGAGCCGGGTACATCGCAACTGCTAACACTGAAGGCAAAACAACAAAAACAACTGGAAAAAGCATCGATACTTCTTTTGACGCAGCTTGTTTTGTTAAAAGGTTTCTAAACTTAAGTCTTTGATCGTTTGCAAAAACTCTTGAAACCTCAGCAAGAGGTGTACCTCGCTCTAAAGCTGTCTCCATCTGATTAATTAGTGGTTTTAAAACTTTAATTTGACTGCTTTCACACATCTCATTTAATGCAATCATCAAAGGTTTCCCAAAAGCATTTTCTCTAATCGCTTTTTGAATTCCATCTCTAAAGTAATTTGGTAGAAAATCAGAGATTACTTCAATACTTGCACGCGGATTTTGTCCTGAAACTAGCGCAACTGCTAATAGATCACCAACCTCCGCACTTACTGCCAATTCAGATAGTTTTGTTTCATTTCTATTCTTCGTACTAAATTTAAAGAAATTATTGAATCGAGATAACTCTATGGCTGCTTTTTTAGAAAATACGAAAGCCAAAATTCTATTGTCCAATGAAACTTTTTGTGACTGATAAAATCTGAAAGTCATCAAGAATGTGATAACAAGCAATGTTAAGAGAAGAAACGCATTCATGCCATATTTCCCTGACTGCTAATTTCAATCTTTCCAATTTTTTTCATGGCAAAATATCCAACTATGCCAATAAGGGCTACTAAGGACAAAATAATTTGTCCCATAATATTCTGGTAAGCGCTTCTAACACTTTCCTGAGTCCAAAGTGTTAGTAAAACTACCCACGGCGCAATTATTGAGATTTTTGCACCATTCAAAACCCATGCCTGCTTTGCTTTAAGTTCCTGGATTAGATTTATGTTTTCTCGCGATGAGTTAGAAAGAATATTCAAGGAAGTGGCTAAATCATTAGACCCCGTCTTCAACACAACTGCCAGTAATTTCAGTGTTGAAATGCCAACAGGATCACTGATCTGGTTCTGAAGAATTTTCATTACATTTGAAACCTGCCCAGATCGATTAAATTCAAGAATTGCCTCAAGTAAATCCTGCCTCAAAGGTTCTTCACTTTTGTTGAGTGATTGTGAGAGCGATTCACTTATTGTTAATCCAGCTCTTACCCCGCTAGATAATTCATCAATCAAGATCAACCATTGGTTCATTTTTAGTTCCAAACTTTTATTATTTTTACGACGAAGAAGAAACCCAGGAGTGAGTAATCCAATTGCAATAAAAGCTGGGATTACGATAAAAACTTTTGTAAGAACTGATATGAATAATCCTAGAGTGATTATTCCAATTGTGATTAGGTTATTTTCTTTAATGTTGATTATGAAGTTATTCAAAGCTTTGAGTTTGAATAAATCTATTTCAAAAAAATACGTAATTAACGCTATCCAAATTCCGATTAGAAATGTTGTAACTAGGATTAGGTTTATTTGCATTAAACTGCCTTGGGAAGACTTTCTTTTAATTCCGTTGATTTATATATGGTTTTAAGTTTTAGATTTTGATCTGATAAGTCATTTGATACTTCAACTATTTCAGAAACTCTGCGATGTCCAGATTTGTCTCTTTCTAGATGAATTACATAATCAACGACTTGGCCAACTGTTTTTTTAACGAACTCCGATTGAATATTTGGTCCCCCAAGCAGCGGAAGAAGCATTAATTTATTTATTGCCTCTCTAGCTGAGTTGGCATGTATCGTTGCCATTCCTGACATTCCACTATTCAGGGCAATTAATAATTCAAGTGCTTCTGCTTGTCTGACTTCCCCGAGAATTAGTCGGTCAGGTCTCATGCGCAATGCCTCTCTAATCAATCTTCGTAAAGAGATCTCTCCTTTCGATTCCAAATTAATTTCTCTAGTTTGTAGTGCTACCCAATCACTCGAACTTAACTTCAATTCAAAAACTTCCTCGCATGAAATAATTCGAGTATTAGCAGGCAAACTATTTAAGAGAGCACTTATAAAAGTTGTTTTCCCTGCTCCAGTCGTACCTGAAACAAGGATGTTTTTAGACTTTAAAACTAATTCAACAAGTGTTACCCCTATTTCGGGACTAAACATTTTTTTATCAAGTAGATTCTTTAGGTTTGGAAGTGAAGTTCCAAATTTTCTTATATTGATTGCTGGCCATTTTTTTGTGATATCGGGGATGACAGCGTGCAATCTACTTCCGTCTGGAAGAGTAGCGTCAACAAATGGGTGTGAAATATCTAAACGCCTCCCAGTATTTCTTAGAAGTTGTTCAATTAGTACAGACATCTCACTTTCAGCTAAAATCACACTGGTTAATTCAGATAACCCATTCTTGGCAACAAAGATTCTCCCTGGACCATTAATCCAGATTTCCTCAACTGATTCATCAAGGATTAGCTCATTGATCAGATGGTTTGAAACAATTGCTTGACTCATGTGGCTCCTAATAAAAGGAACCTTAAAACTTTTTTTGAAGTTATTAACTACTAATGGGACAAATAATCCACAAGAATTTTAGTTTTACCAAGGAACGACTGCTCTGTCTTCCCAAAGTAAGCCAGTTTGAGTGTTTTCATCAATCTGTCTTGCAGCAAGCCACAAAATAGTTTCAGCACCCTGTTCAGCTGTTCTGGGAGCATCTGGGCCACCCATATCTGTTTGGCAATGTGCTGGGCACATCGCGTCAACAAAAACACCACGTTTGCCATTTCCAGTTTCAGCAGCGAAATTTTTTGTAAGTGCATTAACTCCAGCTTTTGAAATTCGATATGGAGCAAGTCCACCATTGGTTCCAGGTCCCGACATTCTTCCTAAGCAAGCTGTGACACTAATAATTCTGCCAATTCTTTGTTCCACCATTACTGGTGCAAAAACTCTGATGGCATTAAAAACACCATTCAAGTTGATTCTTAAAACCCGATCCCACTCTTCAATACTTGTCCTTAAAGTTTTTGCTGTTCTTTCACTCATCACGCCTGCTGAATTTACTAATATTGTGGGAGTGAATTTTTCTAAAATTTGTGATCCAACTTGATCCATTTGTTTGGCATCAGACACATCGCAAACAAATCCTTGACTTTTTAAACCTAGAGACTGCAATTGATTATTAGCTTTTTCTACATTCTGAGAATTCTGTCCAATAAGTAGGACTTGTGCACCCAGATTTGCTAAGCCTTTAGCTGCAGCAAATCCAATTCCTCTGCTACCGCCTGTAACTACAGCCACCTGATTTGTTAATGCCCCTGGAACTAAAGCCGAATTATCGACAGCCAATCCACCGGGATTATGTTCACCACTCATGACACTAAGCCTGCTACGAGATGCAAAAACACGCATCTTTGACTTAACTACTACGCTAGAGATACGGCTAAAAAATGAAAGAGGTCGTGACAGCCAACATGTCGGGTGAAGCGCCAAAGAACCCCTCGAGCACAGGTTTTGGGCCTAATGAATGGCTAGTCGATGAGATCTATCAACAATATTTAAATAATAAGAACTCAGTCGATCCTTCTTGGTGGGAATTTTTCGGTGATTACTCCCCTACAGAACGAGCTTCAGCAAAAATTGCCAGTGAAACTAAAAATAGCGCGCCCGTGGTTGAACCTTTGGTTAGAAAACCAGTAGAAGAAATTATTCCAATTAGAAAAAAAGTAATTGAAGTTCCAACTTCAAATGATCCAACAACTGAAATTATTCGAGGTACATCAGCTCGAGTTGTGACAAACATGGAAGCTAGCTTAAAAGTTCCAACAGCCACTTCTGTTAGAAGTATTCCCGCAATTTTGCTTCAAGAAAATAGAACTTTTATAAATAATCATTTAGCTAGACAACGTGGTGGAAAAGTATCGTTTACACACATAATTGCTTACGCGGTAGCCAAAGCAGTAGGTGACATTAAAGAAATGAACACTGCCTACACAGTTGTAGATGACAAGCCTGCAATTATTAAATATCCACATGTTGGTCTTGGATTAGCAATTGATTTAGCTAAACCAGATGGCTCAAGACAACTTTTAGTACCAAACATCAAATATGCAGATGTTTTAGATTTTGCTCAATTCTGGTCAACTTACGATGATTTAGTCAGAAGAGCACGTGGTGGAAAATTAACTGTTGAAGATTTCCAAGGAACAACAATCAGTGTTACTAACCCTGGAACAATTGGAACACAACATTCAGTACCAAGACTTATGGAAGGCCAAGGTGCAATTATTGGTGTTGGGGCTCTTGATTTCCCAACCGAATGGCAAGGCGCTGCTGCAGAAACCTTGGCAAGACAAGCAATCAGCAAAGTTATTACTTTAACTTCAACTTATGATCACCGAATTATTCAAGGTGCTCAAAGTGGTGAATTCCTAAAAAGAATTAGTGAACTACTTTTAGGTAAAGATAATTTTTACGAAGATATTTTTGCTTCACTTGAAGTCCCATACAAACCATATGTTTGGGCGACAGATATCGCAACCACCCACGATGAAGACATAAATAAAGTAGCAAGGGTTCAAGAATTAGTTCATTACTACCGAGTTCGTGGTCATTTAATTGCTGATACAAATCCTTTGGAATATGCACAAAGAACTCACCCTGATTTAAGAATGGTCAATCACGGTTTAAGCGTTTGGGATTTGGAACGAGAATTTGCCACAGGTGGATTTGGTGGAGTTCCGTTTATGAAACTTCGTGACATTTTGAATCGTTTGCAAGATTCATACACAAGAAGTATTGGTGTGGAATACATGCACATTCAAGAACCTGAAGAAAGAAAATGGATTCAAGAAAGAATTGAAAAGCCACACGAAAAGATGGATAGACAAGAGCAGTTAAGAATTCTTAGAAAATTAAATGCAGCAGAAGCTTTTGAAAAATTCCTTCACACAAAATATGTAGGCCAAAAGAGATTCTCACTAGAAGGAAGTGAATCAGCAATAGTTTCACTTGATTCAATTTTAGTTGAAGCAGCCGATGACAACTTGATTGAAGTTGATATCGCAATGCCTCATCGTGGTCGATTAAATGTGTTGGCCAATATTGCTGGAAAATCTTATGAAAGAATTTTTAGAGAATTTGAAGATGTAGGTTCAGCAGGTTTTGTGCAAGGTTCTGGTGATGTTAAGTATCACCTGGGAACTTATGGAAAATTCGTAACGGATCAAGGAACCAGTGTTCCTGTTTATTTAGCTGCTAACCCATCTCATCTTGAAGCAGTTGATCCAGTACTCGAAGGAATTGTTAGAGCCAAACAAGACAAATTAGGAAAAGGACATGACTTTCCAATTTTGCCTATTTTGATGCACGGTGATGCATCATTTGCAGGTCAAGGTGTAGTGCTTGAAACTTTAAATCTTTCCAAATTACGTGGTTACAAAACCGGTGGAACTATTCATTTAATTGTTAATAACCAAGTTGGTTTTACTACTTCTCCTGCAGATGGTCGAAGTTCAACTTATGCAAGTGACATGGCCAAAACTATTCAAGCACCAATTTTTCACGTAAATGGTGATGATCCTGAAGCAGTTTCACTCGTTTCAAGACTTGCCTATCAGTACAGAAAAGAATTCAAAAAAGATGTCGTTATTGACATGATTACTTATCGTCGTCGTGGACATAATGAAGCAGATGATCCTTCATTAACTCAACCATTGATGTATCAAGTAATTGATGAAAAACGAAGCGTTAGAAAGCTTTACACAGAATCACTAATTGGTCGTGGAGATATCACTGTTGAGGAAGCCGAATCAGCATTAATCGATTACCAAAACCAATTAGAAAGAGTTTTGGCTGAAACAAAGAGTGATTTGAAGAAGGCTGATTCGATTCCGGTTGACAATAGGCCAACTTTTCCTGCCGAAGTTGAAACAAAAATCAGTCGAGAACTAATTGATCGGATAGCTCAAACTCAAGTAAATCTACGTGAAGGATTTACTCCTCATCCAAGATTGTGGCCACAATTAGAACGTCGTGCCCAAATGATTAAAGATGACACGATTGATTGGGCTATGGGTGAAGCTTTAGCTGTTGGTTCACTTCTTTCAGAAGGTCATTGGGTCAGAATTGCTGGTCAAGATGCCAGACGTGGAACTTTTGGTCAAAGACATGGAGTAATCGTTGATTACAAAACTGGTAAAGGTTACAAACCATTAAAGCAAGTTGCTAAAGACGGCACAAGATTATTTGTTATCGATTCAGCATTAACTGAATTTGCTGGAATGGGTTTTGAATACGGTTATTCAGTGGCAAGCCCTGAATCACTAGTTATGTGGGAAGGCCAATTCGGAGATTTCGCAAATGGCGCTCAAACAATTATTGATGAATTCATTTCATCAGGTGAACAAAAATGGCAACAAGAATCTGGTTTAGTTTTGCTACTTCCACATGGAATGGAAGGACAAGGTCCAGATCACTCATCAGGACGAATCGAAAGATTCTTAAGCCTGGCCGCTCAAGACAATATGACCATTGCTCAACCTTCTACTTCTGCTTCATATTTTCATTTATTACGTTGGCAAGTTTTGAATCCACACAACAAGCCATTAATTGTATTTACTCCAAAATCAATGCTGAGAGCAAAACCAGCTACAAGTGCGACGAAAGAATTTACAGATGGAAAATTTGTGCCAGCAATAGAAGATGTCAAAACAGATAAGTCAAAAGTTAACAAGATTGTGATGTGTACTGGAAAAATAAGTCACGAAATTGCTGCAGCACGAGATGCTGGAAATCTAGAAAATATAGCGATTATCAGACTTGAAAGACTTTACCCACTTCCTATTAAAGAAATTAAATCAATTTTGTCTGGTTACTCAAATGATGCAAAAATTATTTGGGCACAAGATGAACCTGCTAATCAAGGCGCCTATCCATTTGTTATGACTGAACTTGCACCTCAACTAGGTCGCGTAGTCACAAGAGCTTCTCGACCAGCTTCTAGTGCTCCTGCTGTTGGTTCTCATACCAAGCACGATCAAGAACAAGCAGATTTAATTAAATCAATAATCGAATAATCCCCTCAAAGCTAAATAGTTATTAAGCCTATGAAAGGCTGTAGCCATGAAATCATTTGCAAGCGATAATTATGCTCCAGTTCACCCTTTAGTTTTAAAGCAAATTTCAGAAATTAACCAAGATCATGTAAAAGCCTATGGCGCAGATGATGTAACTCTTAACGCAATTGAACTAATTAGAAACACTCTTCAAGATTCTAAATGTGAAGTTAACTTTGTATTTAATGGCACAGGTGCAAATATCACAGGCCTACAAACAGTTATGGATTCCTGGAATTCGGTAATTTGTGCAAGTACTGCTCATATAAATGTTGATGAAGGTGGCGCACCCGAAAGACTTTTGGGAGTTAAATTATTAGATATTCCAACTAAAGATGGAAAATTAACCCCTGAATTAATTGCCCCACTTTGGATTCGCATGGGAGATCCCCACACTTCGCAACCTAATGTTGTTTCAATCACCCAATCTACTGAAATGGGAACTGTTTACACTCCTAGTGAAATAAAAGCTTTGGCTGACATTGCTCATAAAAATAATTCATATCTACATATGGATGGTGCAAGAATTAGTAATGCTGCTGCAAGTCTTGGGGTTTCAATTGCAGACTTAACCAGCAAGGCTGGTGTTGATATTTTTTCATTTGGTGGAACTAAAAATGGTTTGATGGGTGCTGAAGCTGTTGTTTTATTTAAACCAGAATTAGCAAAGAAATATCCCTGGATAAGAAAATCTTCAATGCAATTAGCCAGTAAGCACCGTTACTTAGCTGCTCAGTTTATTGCATTATTAACAAATGATCTATGGAAGCAAAATGCTTCAAACGCTAACGAAATGGCAAAGTTACTTCGTTCTAAAATTGAGAATAATCCAAAAGTAAAGATGACTCAGTTAACTCAAAGCAATGCAGTATTTGCAATTCTTGATCCACAACACACAATTGAATTGCAAAAGAAACATAATTTTTATGTTTGGAACGACAACACAGGTGAAGTAAGACTTATGTGTTCATGGGATACCACGATTGAAGATGTAGAGAAGTTTGCAGCAGATATTAACTCAGTTTGTAAATAACGGCCAATACTTAAACATCACAATTCCTTTAACTAAGTTCTTAGGTACTTCTCCAAAAAGTCTTGAATCATCACTAAATTCAGAATTGTCACCTTGTAACCAATAACCATTATTTGTGATGGTTATTACTCTTTTGATGATCAGTAAGTCTTCTCGATCCGGACGATTCGCAATGACAACGTTGTTTCGTTTAACTTTTCGAGACTTTCTAATTAGTACCAAATCTCCCGAGTGATACGCAGGCGCCATCGAGTCACCTTGCACCCTTGCCA
>DAIRXT010000014.1:0-16389 GCA_036819575.1 Candidatus Nanopelagicales bacterium
GAAATCCAATATCTTTCTTGCAAAACTGGTGGTTCAAATCTTTTAATTCTTTCCAGCGGGATACTACTTACTTGTGCTAAATCTTCGGATGAAATTCCAGAACGAATTCTTGCTTGAATCTCTGCCACAGTTAATTCATGATCTCTGTCATGAATTGAAGCTTTAGGGCGCTTACGCCAATTGCGTGCTGCATCTCTAGTTTTTTCATCTAGATCTAATGCAAATTCATTTCCTTTATCGTCTCTCAAAACTATTTTTGTGCCGTCATCGCTAAGCGCACCAAAGGTTAACTTTTTGGTCATGCGACACCTCCCAATAGTTGTGTTACAGGAGTGACTAACCACTATTCCTGTGTAGAACTACGCTACGAGAAAAGTTGGCGATTACGCCGGTATTGCTGAGCGCGAGTCGGCTCGCTTCAAATCTTTGTAGGTTCCAAGGGTGATCACAAAAGTTAAGAGTCCAGCAGCAGTGACAACCCAAAATGCAACTTGTGCACCACTGTTATCAATGACCCAACCTGAAATTGCAGAAGCTAAAGCAATTCCTAAACCTGCACCAGTATTAGCCCAAGCAAAGCCTTCGGTTAATCGGTTTTGGGGAACAAGTTGTCCAATAAGTGTGTAGCCAGAAATCAGCACAGGTGAGATTGCTAAACCTGAGATCAATAACGTCACAAAAAGTGCTGGCAGTGTGGAGATGAATGGAAGAGGTATTAGTGACAGGGCAAAAAAGAAAGTAGTGATTAGAAATCTGTTCGAAAGTTTATTTTTGAAATGAATTGCTCCCATTGTGATACCTGCGGCAAGTGAACCAATTGACCAGGCCGCAATCAATGCTCCAGCTAATTCTGGTGAACCTTTTTCTCTACTAAAGGCCACAGCAATAACTTCGGCTGCACCAAAAACTGCACCAAGTAAGACATAAACCAAGAAAATAGAAATAATTCCGGGATAACGAATAGCTGCTTTGCCACGATCTTGACCAACCACGTGAATTTCAGGTTGGGTGTTTTTTTGACTAGAAAGCCAAACTCCACCAATGGCTACTAATACTGCGGCTAGTAAAAGCCCCAGGGCGTCATAAACAACAACACAAAGAATTGTTACAAGAGGTGGACCGAAAATGAAAATAATTTCATCGACCACACTCTCCATGGCAAAAGCTGTGTTTTGTTGACTTGAATTCTTGGCAGCTTTTTTCCATCTAGCACGGATAAATGGACCAACGGTAGGAACTGTTGCACCTGAGATAATTGCTACTAAAACAATTAGATAGAGATTTGCATTTTGAATTATGAGAAAAATTGTGACTAACAATGTTGAAACATGCATACTTAATAAAAGTGGAATTAATCTATTTTGGCCAAGACGATCAGCAAATCTTGAAGTAATAGGTCCACCAACAGCTGCAGCAATTGCAAAAGCTGCGGAAACTACACCTGCTTTGAAATAAGATCCGGTTCGAGATTGAACAAGTAAAACTGCTCCTAATCCATACATAGAGATAGGAAAGCGAGCAATTAATCCAGCCAAAACAAAAGAACTGGCTCCAGGCAAAGTGAGGATAACTCTATATTTTGCTAACACACCTCAAACGCTACTTCCTCCTAACCAACAGGCAGGATAGGTGGTGTGACTGAGTCTTTAAATCAAACCTTGTTAGCACTTGCCTTGGATATAGCAAAAACCACAAGTGAAATCCTGGTCAATCAACGACCTGAAAACATGAGTTATGAATCAAAGTCAACACCAGTTGATTTGGTTACTGAAATGGATAAAGCAGCCGAACGCCACATTGTGCAACGCGTTAAACAAGTAAGACCTAATGATTCTTTTCTGGGTGAAGAAGGAACAGCTCTTCCACCAGATAACCCATCAAATGTTAAGTGGATTATTGATCCCATTGATGGAACTGTTAACTATTTTTATAACCACCCATATTGGGCTATTTCAATAGGTGTTGAAGTAGATGGAGAAATTCAAGTAGGGGTAGTAGCTGCACCACTTCTTCACGAAACCTTTTATGCCATAAAAGATGGCGGCGCGTTTGTTTTACATGATGGAGTAAAAAAGCAACTAAAAACTAATACCGGGGCTTCAATTGAAAAAGCTTTGATCTCAACTGGATTTGGTTATGACGCCGAGAGAAGAAAGAAGCAAGGTGGGTTACTGGCAGAAATGGTGGTGATTGCTCGCGATGTCAGAAGAGCAGGAGCAGCAGCACTCGATTTTTGTTATGTGGCAGCAGGTCGACTTGATGCTTATTACGAGTTTGGTCTTTACCCTTGGGATTTTGCAGCAGGTTCATTAATAGTGACCGAAGCTGGTGGAAAAATTGGCGGATTAGCTGGAGATAAATTAGGCGGAGATTGGTCTTTAGCTGCAAATGCTGATTTATTCGATGAAATTGATGAATTAGTAACGAGGCTTTCTAAGAAGTATTTTAATTAATTTTTCTCAAAGTTCGTTTATAAAGATTACAAAGGTGCAGATAATGTTGCACTCCTTCTTCGAAAATATTTTCTGCTACAGCATTTTCCCTGATCTTTACCGGCACACCCATAGCTAAGGCATTACTGGGAATTATTTTTCCAGGTGGCACAAGTGATTGAGCTGCAACAAGTGCACCGGATTTAACTAAAACTTCTTCCAGAACAGTTGATCCTGAACCGATTAAACATTTGTCTTCCACAACACAACCTTCTAAGTGCGTGTTATGTCCGATTATGCAACGGCTACCAATAATTGTGGGATTAGTTGTTTGGCAATGAATAATTGTTCCATCTTGAATTGATGTTTCATCCCCAATAGAGATGTAACTGGAATCTCCTCGCAGCACAGCACTGGGCCAGATACTGGCTCGTTTACCAATTCGCACATCACCAATAAGTACAGCATCAGGATGAACAAAGGCTGTGGAATCTATAGAAGGCATGCGGCCGTCTAGTTCGTAGATAGGCATGTATTAGATTGTCCTCCCTAAGCGCCAAGGATTTTGCTGATGGGTTATAACTTAATGTGATGAGTGTGGCACGACTCACCACACTTACAAGTAGCGCAACAGCAGAGTTATAAGGCATTATCCACGCGGTAGCAGAAAAAGTTAATTAAACAGTAGAGGTGAAGAAAAAAACGTGGCAACAGATTACGACGCCCCCCGAAAAACGGACGAAGAATTAGCCGAGGATTCGCTAGAAGAGTTAAAGGCTCAACGAGCTGAAGCAACAAATCCTCAAGTTGAGGTTGACGAAAACGACGTTTCAGATTCTGTGGAATTACCCGGTGCAGATTTATCTGACGAATCTTTAACCGTAAGAGTGCTACCTAAACAAGCAGATGAATTTACCTGTTCAAAGTGTTTCTTGGTTATGCATAGATCAAGAATTGCTAAGGAAACTAAAGGTAAAGCAACCTGCATTGAGTGTGCTTAGAACTTATTTTTTCCTAAGTACTTCTGAACAAGACCTTCCACCGCAGCCATTGCAATAGTGCTAAGAGCTGTCCAGGTTAAAACTTTTCCTAATGGTTGGTCAATATCGCCAGACTTAGGCGGATTTTGTCCCATAATTTTTGTGTAACTTTTGGTCAAAATCTTTCGTGCCAAAAACGTGATGACTAAAACAACAATTGAGGCAATAAAACCTGATGATTTTTTTCTTCTCTTTGATTTTCTAGCCATACATTGATTCTAGATTAAGCCTTGGTAGAGAGAACCTTTGAGAGTTCTAAAGCCTTTCTGGTGGATAAAAGCCAGTAAGTATGAGGATCATCTTTATCTTTGAAATCAATTCGTATGGCTGTGTTGATTAATGGACTAGTTGCACTAAAGCATCTGGGGTCTGCTTCAACACCTCGGATTTTGGTGGTTTCTCTGGCATTAAGTGGTGTTGCTTTAGTAATAATTTTTAAAGGCAGTTTTGCTCTGTTTGCATAAAGATATTGTTCATCAACTTTTATTACGGGGGAGAGTTTCCAACCCATAAGCACAAATAGCAGTAAGAGCGAAAAGAAAACTATTGTTGCAACCAGGTTTCCAAAGATTGCACTAATTGATACGGCCAAGATTAGGCAAAAGCCTGCAACCGCAATCCAAGCCCAAAATGGTGGCGTTAATTTCTCACGAAACAGCAACTGGTTCATGAGATAACCCTGCCAGAGAAGTAATCTCAGATATATGTCAGCACCTCTTGGGTTAGAAATTTTGGTTACCAAACTTGATAATGATGCGGTAATTCCTACCTATGCAAAAAAAGGGGATGCAGGAGCTGATCTTTATTCAATTAGTGATCTTGTCCTTGCACCTGGCGAAAGAGCTTTAGTAAGAACTGGAATCGCAATTGCACTTCCAGATGGTTATGTCGGATTGGTTCATCCTCGTTCTGGCTTGGGATTGAAAAACGGTATTAGTGTTGTAAACACTCCTGGAACAATTGATTCAGGTTACCGAGGCGAAATTGGTGTTGTGTTAATCAATCATGATTTAACAAATAACTTTCAAGTTAAAAAAGGTGATCGAATTGCTCAACTATTGATTCAAAAAGTTGAAACTGCTAATTTCAAGATCGTCAATGAACTTCCAGATTCTGAGAGATCTGCTGGTGGATATGGATCAACCGGAGTATGAAGAAGGTTTCTAAATTTAGGTCATGGTTGAGAAGTTTTTACGCATCTGATGAGGATCTTGCGGCATATGAATTATCGGAACAAGCAGAATTTCGTGGCTCAACACTTATTGAAGAAATTGATAGAGGAAAACCCATTCAAGTAACAGGTGTTGTTAAATCGGCGACCGTTCGTCCCAATACACAAGTTCCAACTTATGAAGTTGAAGTTTTTGATGGTTCTGGAAGTCTGACTGTGATTTGGCAAGGTCGAAAACATGTCACAGGTGTTGAGCCTGGAACTAGAATCGAAGTTGAGGGTCGAATAACTTTTATTTCAGGCAAGCCATGTTTGCATAATCCGGTTTATAAGATTCTAAGTAGCGAGGAACGTTAAATGAGTACTAATGAAAATATGGGTGAAAAAGAATTATTAAGTAAGGCCATTGGGGGATGGCGCGGTTTAGTTGATTCAGCGTTGCCTTCCATGCTGTTTATTTTGATCTTTGTATTTCAACAAAATCTAAACAACGCATTAATTGCTGCATTAATCCTTGGTGGAATTCTGCTATTAATTCGTTTGTTTGAAAGAAAGCCATTAACTCAAGTAATTAGTGGATTTGTGGGATTATCAATCTCTGTCTTGATTACCTGGCGAACAAAAGATGCCAGTAACTTCTTCTTGACTGGAATAATCACTAATGCGGTTTATGGATTTGCTCTTCTTGTTTCTGTGTTAATCAGAAAACCTTTAATTGGTTACTTAGTTGGTTCTTTGGTGGGAGATACTTCAGGTTGGTTAAAGCATCCATTGTTGGTCAGGGCTTACACAATTGTGACATGGCTTTGGGTTGGGGTATTTGGCTTACGTTTAGTTGTTCAAATTCCGCTTTACTTAAATGACAGTGTGGCATTACTTGGTTCTGTAAAAATATTTATGGGCTGGCCACTTTATCTGTTTTCTGTTTGGTTGACTTACCAGATTGTGCAAACTGCTAGAGCAAAAATAAAGTAAAACTATTTACAGCACAGCAATTCTCTTAAGATTGGTTGCTGGGCACTTGTTGCCACAACAAGCAATTCATCTCCTGCTTCCAAGGGATCATCAGGGTGAGGTGTAATAACTTTTTTATCACGCAAAATCGCAACCAGTGCTGTGTCTATTGGCCACTCAACATCGCCAACACGTTTTCCAACCACAGGTGAATCAGTTGGAAGAGTTACTTCTAATAAATCTGAACCAGATTGGCGAAGTGAAAATAATCTAACAAGTTCACCAACTGTTACAGCTTCTTCAACTAAAGCAGTCATCATCTGAGGTGTGGAAACTGAAAAGTCAACGCCCCAAGCTTCTCCAAATAACCATTCATTTTTTGGATGATTAACTCTTCCTACAACTCTTGGCACACCATATTCAGTTTTTGCAAGTAATGAAACAACTAAATTTACTTTGTCATCTCCTGTTGCTGCTACAACTATTTGTGCTTTGGAAAGATTTGCTTCATCAAGAGCATCTGGTTCACAAGCATCAGCTAGCACTGTTTTGGCACCAATTTTTTTAGCACTTGCAATCGCTTCAGGATCTTCATCAATAACAGTTACTTCGTGTCCGTTTTTTAACAAATCTCTTGCAATAGCGCGTCCCACATTTCCGGCACCTGCAATAACAATCAGCATCTAATTATTCCTTTGGTCCGCTAGCAAAAACATTTTCAACTAAGTCTCTATCTTTAACTTCATAAATTGCGTGAATTAAATCGCCTTCTTGTAAGACAGTATCGCGATTAGGCAAGATTGCTCCACCAAATCTACTGATGAGTGCAACTCTTACTTTGGCAGATTCTGACAATTCTCCAACTCTTTTACCAATCCATTTTGGAGATAAATAAACTTGAGCTAAGACAACGTTTCCACTTGGATCACGCCATTCTTCTTGAGCGCCTAATGGTAACAATCTTCTTAAGACTTGATCAGTTGTCCAAGCCACACTTGCAACTGTTGGAATTCCTAAACGTTCATAAACTTTTGCTCTGCGTGGATCATAAATTCTGGCAACAACTAGTGGAACATTAAAATTTTCTCGAGCAACTCTTGCAGATACGATATTTGAATTATCACCAGAGGAAACAGCAGCAAATGCTTGCGCTTTTTCTATTCCAGCTTCAATTAAAGTGTCACGATCAAATCCAACACCTAAAACTTTTTGGCCAGTGAAATCATCACCTAGTGCAACAAATGCTGATTCGTCTTTATCAATGATTGCAACTGAATGGCCAAGTTCAATCAGACGAAGTGATAAGGCAGAGCCCACTCGTCCACAACCCATAATCACTACGTGCACTTGGGAATATTCCTTTGAGCGGTTAGCTGTTAATCACCACGTTACACGTAAATCTGACTTAACTAGTGGAGTGGTTATTGGCTTCGAGCACGTTTGTTGCGTAATGTGAGTAATTGTGGCAATTCTGACAACTTCCCTCAAGCGTTTACTTGTAGGTCGCGCACTTCGAAGCGACAAATTAGGTGACACTTTATTACCAAAAAGAATTGCACTTCCTGTTTTTGCTTCATCAAATTTGTCTTCAAACGCTTACGCAACTCAAGAAATTTTAATTGTTCTTGCAGTAGGTGGAATTGCACTTATTAATTCAACTATCTGGATAGCACTAGCTGTCGTGCTAATCATGGGTGTAGTAATTATGTCTTATCGCCAAAATGTAAGAGCTTATACAAGTGGCGGAGGAGACTATGAAGTTGTAACAAAAAATCTAGGACGCAGACCTGGATTAATTGTGGCAAGTTCTCTAATGATCGATTACATCATGACCGTTGCTGTTTCGGTATCTGCTGCAAAAGACAACTTAATTTCAGTATTTCCATTTGCAGGCAATTATGGAATGGTTGTAGCTTTCGCTCTAATAATTCTCATCACAGTAATGAACCTAAGAGGGCTACGAGATTCTGGATTTATTTTTGCGATTCCGGCATATTTCTTCATGGCCAGCATTGCATTTGTAACAATTTGGGCAGTAGTTAAATCAGCGCAAGGAAATGAGCTCAAGGCAGAAAGTGCAAACTGGACAATAACTGAACAAGGCTCTATTGCAGGAATTGCACTTGTGTTTCTTTTTGCCCGGGCATTTTCTTCCGGATGTAGCGCACTTACTGGGGTTGAAGCAATCTCTAATGGAGTGCCAGCATTTCGTAAACCAAAGAGTGAAAATGCTGCGAAGACGTTAGCTCTTCTAGGTTTTATTTCCGTTTCTCTTTTTATGTCGATTACATTTCTTGCGTTAAAGACTGGAGTTAAGGTAACGGAAAATAATGAAAACTTAATTGGCCTACCAGAAGGTCAGCAGCAAAAGACAGTAATTGTGCAAATTTCTGATGCCACTTTTGGTAATTTTACTTTAGGAACACTTATTGTGGCATTTGCAACAGCATTAATATTAATAGCAGCTGCCAATACTGCTTTTAATGGATTTCCAGTTTTGACTTCAATACTTTCACAAGATCGTTTTCTTCCTAGACAATTACACAACAGGGGAGATCGATTAGCTTTTAGTAACGGAATTCTTTTCTTAGGTTTTGCAGCAGCAATATCTGTTTATGTTTTTGATGCAAGTGTTACTAGATTAATTCAACTTTATATTCTGGCTGTTTTTACATCTGTATCTTTTGGGCAACTGGGCATGATAATTCATTGGACTAGAAATATTAAATTATCGACCGATCCTGCTTTAAGGTCAAAAATGTCTAGGTCTCGAATAATTAATGCTGTAGGTTTCTTTTTCACATTCTCTGTGCTTTTGATTGTGTTAATAACGAAATTTACTCAAGGTGCTTGGTTAGTAGTTTTAATAATTCCGATTTTGATAACACTCATGGGTTCTATTTATACTCATTACAAAAAGGTAAGTGAAGAACTTAAGTTGGATTCCGGAGATAATCAATCACTACCTAGTCGAATTCATGGAATTGTGCTTGTTTCAAAAATGCATAAACCAACTCTGAGAGCAATTTATTACGCCCGAGCAACTCGTCCAAGTACGTTAGAGGCTGTAACAGTTTTGGTAGATAACCAAGACACAGAAGACTTAAAAGCTGATTGGGAAAGACTTGAAATTCCAATTCCGCTTAAAGTTCTAGATTCTCCATTTAGAGAAGTAACAAGACCTATTCTTGACTATGTAAAAAGTATTAAAAGAGAAAGTCCAAGAGATGTCATTTCTATATTTGTTCCCCAATACGTAGTTGGACATTGGTGGGAGCAACTGCTACATAATCAGTCTGCTTTGAGATTAAAAACTCGTTTACTTTTCACACCAGGGGTAATGGTTGTAAGTGTTCCGTGGCAATTGATATCGAGTGAAAACGTAAAAGAAAAAAATCCTCGTCCTGTAACCCAAAATTTGCGTCGTCCTTAAACCGTGAACGCAGGAGATCTTCTTACTTTAAATATTGAAAAAGTAGCTCATGGTGGTTTATGCGTAGCAAGACATGATGGTGTTGTGATTTTTGTAAGACATGCACTTCCGGGTGAAATTGTGGAAGCAAAGTTAATTTCTTTAGCACCAGGAAAAAGATCTTGGTTTGCGCAAACTATAAGTGTTAAAAAAGCATCAGAAAAAAGAATTACACCAAAATGTGAATTTTTCAAAGCAGATGGTTGCGGAGGTTGCGATTGGCAGCATGCTGATTCGCAATATCAGCGGGAACTAAAACTTGAAGTACTCGTAGAGCAATTAGAAAGGTTTGGCCAGGTTGCCAACGCAAGACAAATTTCTTCAATAAATGCCGTTGAACCTAGTCAAAGTAATTGGCGAACTCGAATAAGAGTCGTAGCAAATGATGAAGGCAAATGGGGCTTTAGGAAAACTCGATCCCATGAAGTCCAAGTAGTTGATAAGTGTCTAATTGCAGATAATTCGATTAATGATGTTTTAAAAACTCTACCTGTAGGTAATCCTGATGATGAAATTCTGATTGTTAAATCCAAAGAAGAAACAATTGTTTATCCCGTAGAGAAACGAGCACCAAGTGCGCCTAATTCAACTCAAGAAGTTGACGGTCACGACTTTGCAGTAGCAGGAGATGGTTTTTGGCAAGTACATCCTGGAGCAGCTTCAGTATTAAGTAGACAAATTAAAGAATCAGTCAAAGGATTAAAAGTTGAATCATTTGCAGATCTTTACGCAGGAGTAGGCGTGTTAGCTCATGGCTTATTGCAAGAATTTCCTCTAGCCAACGCGATTGTGGTTGAAGCAGATAGAAGTGCTGCCCATAATGCAAAAGAAAATTTAAAAAGTTTTAAAAATGTTCAAGTTTCAAGTGAGCGAGTTGATAAGTGGGTGCGTGGAGTTAAAAAAAAGTTTGATGTGGTGATTTTAGATCCACCCAGATCTGGGGCGGGACAAACTGTCATGCAACAAATCTGTAGACAGACTCTGCAAAAAATTATCTATATCGCTTGTGACCCAGCAGCCCTGGCTAGGGATGTTTTGATCGCCAAAAAAAATGGCTGGAAGCTTGAAACAGTTGTGGCATTTGATTTGTTTCCACAGACGCATCACATTGAATCAGTGGCTGTTTTGGTGCACGAATAAGCAATTTTTCTTCCCACTGATAGGGTTTGCTTATTGAGAAATAACTGAGGGATAAATGAGCATAAACACTTTCGGAGCAAAAAAAACTCTAAGTTTTAATAATCGCTCTAGTGAAATGTTTGCCCTGGACAAGGTTGAAGGTTCAAAAACTCTTCCCTTTAGTTTGAAAATACTTTTAGAAAATCTGTTAAGAACTGAAGATGGCATAAATATCACCAAAGATCACATCAACGCTCTAGCTAATTGGGATGAAAAAGCAGAGCCAAGTGTTGAAATTCCTTACACTCCAGCTCGAGTGATCATGCAAGATTTCACAGGTGTTCCAGCCATTGTTGATTTAGCAACAATGCGTGAAGCAATGATTGATTTAGGTGGAGATCCTCAAAAAGTTAATCCACTAGCTCCAGCTGAATTGGTTATCGATCACTCTGTAATTGCTGATGCTTTTGGATCCAACATGGCATTAAAAATAAATGTGGATTTGGAATATGACAGAAATAAAGAAAGGTACCAATTTCTTCGTTGGGGACAAAGTGCCTTCTCAGAATTTAAAGTTGTGCCACCAGGAACAGGAATAGTTCATCAAGTAAACATTGAAAACTTAGCAAAAGTTATTTTTGAAAGAAACGGAATGATTTATCCCGACACAGTTGTTGGTACAGACTCACACACCACAATGGTTAATGGATTGGGTGTTCTTGGCTGGGGTGTGGGCGGAATTGAAGCAGAAGCCGCAATGTTAGGACAACCCGTCAGCATGTTAATTCCAAAAGTTGTGGGATTCAAACTAACTGGAGCGCTCAAAGAAGGTGTGACTGCAACTGATTTAGTTTTAACAATCACAGAAGTTTTAAGAAAACACGGTGTGGTTGGAAAATTTGTGGAATTTTATGGCGCAGGTTGCTCAGCTGTTCCACTAGCTAATAGAGCAACAATTGGAAATATGAGTCCAGAATATGGATCAACTGTGGCAATATTTCCGATTGATGATCAAACAATTGAATACTTGAAATTTACCGGCAGAAGTAAAGATCAATTAGCTCTAGTTGAAACTTATGCTAAAGCTCAAGGCTTATGGCTAGATCCAAATCACACACCAAGATTCTCAGAAAACTTAGAACTAGATTTATCCAGCATTGAACCATCAATTGCTGGACCAAAACGTCCACAAGATCGAGTTGCACTCAAGAATGCAAAAGAAAACTTCACCAAAGCACTTCCTACTTATACATCTGATGTGAATAAGGAAATTGAAGTTTCATTAGATGGCGAAAAAATGACTCTAAAACACGGGGCAGTAGTAATTGCAGCAATTACTTCCTGCACGAATACTTCCAATCCTGAAGTAATGATTGGTGCAGGATTATTAGCAAAAAAAGCTATTGAGCTAGGACTTACCAGAGCACCTTGGGTTAAAACCACACTTGCACCAGGTTCACAAGTTGTTACCGATTATTTAAATAAAGCAGGCCTAAGCACTTATTTGAGTAAATTAGGTTTTGATTTAGTTGGCTATGGCTGCACCACTTGTATTGGAAATAGTGGACCATTGCAAGAACCAATTAGTGCCGGAATTAACCATGCGGATTTGTCTGCAGTTTCGGTATTGAGTGGAAATAGAAACTTTGAGGGACGAATCAATCCAGATGTGAAAATGAACTATCTAGCATCCCCACCTTTGGTAGTGGCCTATGCGATTGCTGGAACTATGAATATTGATTTGAACAATGATCCAATTGGTGCAAACTCAGAAGGTAAAAATGTATTTTTGAAAGATATTTGGCCAAGCACTAAAGAAATCCAAGAAACAATCAAAAACTCCATTGATTCTGAGATGTTCACTAAACGTTATGCAGATGTCTTTAAAGGTGATGAGAGATGGCAGAAACTTTCCACTCCTACAGGTAAAACTTTTACTTGGGACAACACCAGTACATATGTTAGAAAACCTCCTTATTTTGAAAATATGCCAAAGCTTCCAAATAAATTAAGTGATATTTCAAATGCCAGAGTTCTGGCATGGTTGGGTGATTCTGTAACAACTGATCACATTTCCCCAGCGGGAAGTATTAAAGCTGATTCTCCAGCAGGTAAATACTTAATTGAACACGGAATAGATAAGAAAGACTTTAATTCTTATGGTTCAAGACGTGGTAATCATGAAGTGATGATTCGTGGAACTTTTGCCAACATCAGATTGAAGAACAAGTTACTCAAAGATGTTGAAGGCGGATTTACTTTTAATTTTAAGAAGAATCAACAAGACACAATTTATGATGCCAGTGTTGATTACTTGAATGATAAAACTGCCTTAATAATAATTGCTGGCACAGAATATGGATCAGGATCTTCCAGAGATTGGGCAGCTAAAGGAACAGCATTACTTGGAGTAAAAGCAGTAATTGCTGAATCTTACGAAAGAATTCATCGCAGCAATTTAGTTGGAATGGGAGTTCTCCCACTTCAATTTAATGAAAACGAAAATGCTGAAAAATTAGGCCTTGACGGATCAGAAACTTTTGACATTAAAGGTATTGAAGAATTAAATAACGGTAAAATTCCACAAAGCGTAGAAATCATTGCTGCTGGTAAGAATGGCACTAAAACTTTTAGCGCCAAAGTTAGAATTGATACACCAGGTGAAGCAGATTATTTTAGACACGGCGGAATTTTGCCTTATGTCTTACGACAACTTGCGGCTTCTTAAGGTTTAACTGTGGCACCTAAATTAGTTGCTGGAGTTGACTCTTCAACTCAATCTGTAAAAATCGTGGTTCGAGATGCCCAGTCGGGTGCACTTATTCGAGAAGCTCGTGGAACTCATCCTGACGGTACAGAAATTTCACCAAGCAAATGGTTGAGTGAATTAAACAATGCAACAAGTGGATTATTTGATGATGTTGCAGCAATTTCAATTGGTGCCCAACAGCATGGAATGGTTGTCATTGATGACAACAAGCAAGTAGTTAGAGATGCACTTTTATGGAATGACACCAGATCTGCCCAAGATGCCCAAGATTTAGTTAACGAATTAGGTGGTCCAGATAAATGGGCTGATGCAATTGGTTCTGTTCCTGTTGCATCTTTTACTGTGACAAAGCTTCGTTGGTTAGCAAAAAATGAACCAGCAAATGCTGCCAAAGTTAGTGGTGTCATGTTGCCCCACGATTGGCTAACTTGGCAATTGATGGGAACCCCTGATGAATTTGTCACAGATAGGGGAGATGCATCTGGCACTGGATATTGGTCACCTCACACAAATGAATACAGAAAAGATTTATTAAAACTTGCTTTAGGTAAAGAAGTACAACTTCCTCGTGTTGCAAAACCAAATGAAATAATTGGTGAAACTACTTCAGGAATTTCTGTTGCACCTGGAAGTGGTGACAACATGGCTGCAGCCCTTGGTTTAGGTGCTCAAACTGGTGACATTGTTATTTCACTGGGAACGTCTGGAACTGCCTACACAGTTTCTGCAAATCCAACCAATGATGCCAGTGGGGTAATTGCAGGTTTTGCCGATGCCACTGGAAACTTTTTACCGCTGGCTTGCACATTAAATGCGGCAAGAGTAATAAATGCTGGAGCTGCCACCTTAAATGTTTCATTGGATGACTTTGCAAATCTTGCATTAAGTGCACAACCTGGAAGCCAAGGCTTAGTGTTACTACCATTTTTAGATGGTGAAAGAACACCAAATTTGCCAAGCGCTAAAGGTTCGATGCACGGTTTAACTAGAAGTAATTTAACTCCAGCAAATTTTGCCAGAGCATGTATTGAAGGAATGCTTTGTTCACTTGCCGAAGCAAGTGATGTGATAACTAATTTTGGTAAAGGCACAAAACCAAACAGAGTGGTATTAATTGGTGGTGCTGCTGCCTCAAAAGCTGTGCAAGAAATTGCTGCCACACTTTTTGAAGTGCCAATACATATTCCACCAGCTGCTGAATATGTGGCAGATGGAGCAGCACGACAAGCTGCCTGGGCTTTAAGTCAAGATCAAAAGCCGCCTCAGTGGGAGATTAAGGAAACCGTGGTTAAACCGGCTAATTTTCAGGAAAAAATCCGAATTGCTTATAAAGATGCCTTCCAGCAAACTCACGGCTAGGCCTTGAAAAAATTGAGGCAAAACGTTATCAAATAGCAACAAAGTTGAGCGTGAATAAGGATTACCTTTAATTGATGCCTGTGGGTGGGGCAGGGTAGGTTAGAACAGTTGTGATTTATCGCGAAATATTCGCAAATACGAAAGAGGCCCAACATGAGTAGTTCTTTGACTCCCAAAAGGGAAGACAAATTTGCTTTTGGTCTTTGGACTATTGGCCATCTAGGAACAGATCCATTTGGTGCCGCAACTCGACCACCAATTTATCCTGCTGATTTTGTGAGAAAACTTGGTGAATTAAATGTTTGGGGAGTTTCATTTCATGATGATGACTTGCTTCCTTACGGTTCAACTTTAGCTGAACAAGACAAGATTAAAAAAGATTTCAGACAAGCACTTGATGATTCAGGTGTTGTGGTTTCAATGTCAACCACGAACTTGTTTTCTCACCCAGTATTTAAAGACGGAGCATTTACATCAAATGATCCACAAATAAGAAAGTATGCGATTGCAAAAGTTTTGAAAGCACTTGATGTCGGTGCTGAATTTGGTGCACCTACTGCAGTTTTCTGGGGTGGACGCGAAGGTGTTGAAGCAGCTGGTTCTAAATATCCACTAGATGCATTAGAAAGATATAGAGAAGCATTGAACTTCTTCATTGGTTATATAAAAGATAAAGGTTACAAGATGCGTATGGCTCTTGAACCAAAACCAAATGAACCAAGAGGCGATACATTCTTACCCACAATTGGTCACGCGATGGCATTCATTGAAACATTGGACGATCCAAGCATGGTTGGAATTAATCCAGAAGTAGCACACGAAACAATGGCAGGTTTGTCATTTTACCAAGGTGTGGCTCAAGCTATTTGGCAAAAGAAGTTATTCCACATTGATTTAAATGATCAAAAAATTGGTCGATACGATCAAGATTTGCGTTTTGGTTCAGAAGGAATTAAAGATAACTTCTTCTTGGTCAGAATGTTAGAAAAAACTGGCTACGCTGGTCCAAAGCATTTTGATTCCCGCCCGTACCGAAATGAACATGGCGATGGAATTTGGGAATTTGCTAAGAATTCTATGAAAAATTATCTAGCTCTTGCTGAAAAAGCACGTGCATATGACGCTGACCCAGATGTGCAAGCAGCACATAAAGTTTCTGGTCACGATTCACTAGCACAACCAACTGTCGGAGGTTATTCCTCAGATTCAGCTAACAAGTTGAAACAGGAGGTGTTTAACGCCGACAAAATGGCTGAACGAAATTTCTTTAACGAGAGATTAGATCAGCTAGCGATTGACCACATACTTGGTTTGAAATAAATAAGGTCAAAAACTTTATTTGTTTTAAATCATGTTCCAAAAAAAACAAAGGAGAACTGAGTGTTGAAACGCTCTTTCGGAGTAGCCGCAGTTACCGCTGCAGCAGCTCTTTTATTAGCAGCATGTTCAAGTGGTAGCGATACCGCTGCAAGCGAAGACACAGCAGCAGCTGCTGCAAGTGGTCTAGCTTGTGTAATTTTGCCAGACTCTGCATCTTCCCCACGTTGGGAAAATGGAGATCGTCCAGCATTACAAGCAGCATTAGAAGCAGGCGGCTTTACAGCTGACATTCAAAATGCTGAAGGCGACACTGCAAAAATGCTCACCATTGGTGACCAAATGCTTGCATCAGGTTGCAACGTAATGATTATCACCGATTACCAAGGCGCTGGCGTACAAGTTGCTGCCAAAGCTAAGGCACAAGGTGTACCAACCATTGCTTACGATCGTCCAATTGCAGGCGTTGACTATTACGTTTCATTCGACAACGTAACAGTTGGAACACTTCAAGGTGAAGGAATCATTAAGTGTCTAGGTGATGCAGGTAAAGATCCAAAGACAGCTGAATTGATTTTCCTTGATGGAGACCCAACAGATGGAAACGCAGCAATGTTTGCTGAAGGCTACGACACAGCTCTAAAGGCAGCTGGTGTTGAAGTTGACAAAGCAGCATTAGGCGCAAAGCGTCCAGATGGAACATGGGATGGTGCCAAAGCTGGTACCAACTTCGAACAAGCACTTACTGCAAATGG
>DAIRXT010000015.1:0-16033 GCA_036819575.1 Candidatus Nanopelagicales bacterium
CGCAGCAGCAAAGTGTACAGAAATCGGTCTTTCCTAAGATCTGATTTATAGATAGCTATATTTGGTCTTGATACCTTTAATAGGGTGTCAAGACCAAATATTTATCACCGTAAGCACTTGAGATAAGGAGAGATGCAAATGTCTAATCAAACTCCCGTAATTGAATTAAAGAATGTTAAGAAAAGTTTTGGACCCGTAGAGGTTCTCAAGGATGTTAATTTCACCGTGCGCGCAGGTGAAGTGACCGCTCTAGTTGGAGATAACGGTGCTGGTAAATCAACACTTATTAAAGGTTTAGCAGGTATTCAATCTTATGACTCAGGCACAGTTTTGTTTGAGAATAAATCTGTGGAATTAACTAGTCCAAGACAATCATCAGAATTAGGAATTGACGTTGTATATCAAGATTTAGCACTTTGCGACAACCTAGACATTGTGCACAATATGTTCTTAGGTAGAGAAGAAGTCAATGCTGGAGTTCTTGATGAAGGTCACATGGAGTCCAAAGCAGTAAGCACTCTTACTTCACTATCAGTGAAAACTGTTAAATCAGTCAGACAAAAAGTGGCAAAGCTATCTGGTGGACAAAGACAAACCGTGGCAATTGCACGAGCTGTGTTATGGAATAACAAAGTAGTTATCTTGGATGAGCCCACTGCAGCATTAGGTGTGGCACAAACTGAGCAAGTTTTGCAGTTGGTTAGAAAATTAGCAGATGCTGGAAAAGCAGTAATTATTATTTCGCATAATTTACAAGATGTTTTTGCGGTAGCGGATCGAATATTTGTCCTTTATCTAGGTAAAATGATTGCTTCATTAAAAACAAGTGAAACAAATCAAGCAGACGTAGTTGGATATATCACTGGAACTAAATCACAAGAAGACGGTGCCTAAATGAGTAATCAAAATGCGATTCAAACTGGAAACGAAGGTTCATTTTTTGAAGCTGGACGTGATTACTTCAGACGAGTAAAAAGTGGAGAAACGGGATCTTTACCTGCATTGTTAGGTTTGGTTATTCTTGCCACAATATTTGCACTTGCAAATCCAATATTTTTAAAACCTATCAACTTTGCAAATCTTCTAACCCAGGCTGCAACTGTTACTACTTTGGCAATGGGTTTAACTTTTGTTTTACTTTTAGGTGAAATCGATCTTTCTGCAGGGGTAACTGCTGGCTTATCTGCTGCGTTTCTAGCTGTTTCAATGGCTAGCTATGGCATGCCTTGGCCATTTGCAGTTGTGATTTCTTTGATATTGGGAATGTTTGTTGGATTTATGATTGGGATACTGGTTGCGAAAGTTGGAATACCCTCGTTCGTTGTAACACTGGCTGTATTTTTGGCTTTTCAAGGTTTGCAACTTGTAGTAGTTGGCAAGGGTGGACTTATTGGTATTGAAGCTCCTCCAATCTTGGCAATTATGAATAGACCGATGCCATTAAGTTTTGGTTGGATTCTTTTAATCATAATTTTGGTAATTTATGTTCTTACATCACTAATTTCTAGAAGACAGAGAAGTAATTCTGGTCAACAGAATAAACCTTTAAGTTTAGTTGTTTTTAAAGCATTAATAATCTTAGTTGTCGGTGGGGCATTAGTTTCATTTCTAAATCTAGAAAGAGGAGCAAATCCTGCCGTTACTTCATTAAAAGGTGTTCCATATGTTGTGCCAATTGTGATTTTATTGCTTGCTGGCGGAACATTTGTTTTGAATAGAACTAAATTTGGACGACATGTTTATGCAGTTGGTGGAAATGCCGAAGCTGCTAGACGAGCAGGAATCCGAGTAAGTCGTGTGCGCATCACTGTTTTCATGATTTCATCAACTTTTGCAGGTATCGCAGGAATTTTGTTGGCATCAAGACAAGCATCAGTTGATGCTGCAGCTGGAAGATCAATTGTGTTAAGTGCGATTGCTGCTGCTGTGGTGGGAGGCGTGAGTTTGTTTGGTGGTCGTGGAAAATTAACAGATGCAGTAATTGGTGGTTTTGTTATTGCAGTTATCGATAACGGCTTAGGACTAATTGGACTTGCTTCAGGTTTGAATCTTGCTATCACAGGTGGTGTGTTGTTACTTGCTGCCACCGCAGATGCGATCACGAGTAGAAAGTCAAAAACTTCTTAACTACGAGTATATTTTTCAAACCTTGAGGATTTGAAATGCTTATTGAAATTGCAAGTGGTGACCATAAATTAGTAATTGATTCAAATTCAGGTGGCAAAGCCACACAATGGTTTATTGAAGATTTACAAATACTAGGTAAAAAAGGAGAACATCCACTTCTTAGTGGATGTTATCTAATGGCGCCCTGGGCAGGAAGAATAAAAGATAATAAAATTATTTATAAATCTAAGGAATATCCTCAAGAGATTAATTTTGAGCCTTTTGCAATTCATGGCACAGTTGCTTTTACTCCAGGAGAAGTATTAAATCAATCTGAAACGTCAGTTGAGATACTTCATGAAACAAATGATTCATGGCCCATAAAAATGAAAATTCTACAAAAGTGGATGATCACAAAAAATTATGTGAAAAGTTCAGCAAAAATTTCTTGTGACGAAGGGGAATTTCCTGCCGAATTAGGTTGGCATCCTTGGTTTCAAAGACAGCTTAACCGGGGCCAAAGAGCTAAGTTTGCAATTGAAGCAACATCGCAATATGTGAAAGATGAAAATTTATTTACTTTGAACGAAACTAAACCAATATCAATTCCACCCTTTGATGACGCATTTCATGTTCCTACTGGTAAAGGTTTTATTGAATGGCCCAATGCTCTTCGAATCAATTTCACATCCGATGTCGACACCTTTGTTATTTATGATGAGCTAGAGGACCTTTTTTGTGTTGAGCCTCAAACAGGTCCACCAGATGCCATAAACCACCCAAGGCACCTGGTGAACCCTCAAAATCCCCTTGAGGCAAGTGTGAAATGGGAAGTGATTTCCCTTTAAGTAGCATTAACAAGACATGCCCGATTTTAGGTTTCAACCTAGAATCAAGTAACTGTTTCAGACCTAGAATTCTGGGAAGATTAGAAGAGGTGAATGAAGTTGGGCTTATTACAATCCATTAATTCACCCCAAGATCTTAAAAAAATACCTGCATCTCAAATTCCTGCTCTGGCAAAAGAAGTTAGAGAATTTTTAATTGATCGCGTTTCCAAGACTGGGGGACACCTTGGTCCAAATCTAGGTGTCGTGGAATTAACTATTGCAATTCATCGCGTTTTTGATTCTCCGAAAGATTCAATTATTTGGGACACAGGACATCAGTCCTATGTGCACAAAATGTTTACTGGAAGATTAGATCAATTTAGTGAATTAAGAAAAAAAGATGGAATTTCTGGTTACCCAGCACGAAGTGAATCAGATCATGACATTGTGGAAAACTCTCATGCCTCAACTGCTTTGTCTTGGGCAGATGGAATAGCAAGAGCCTATGAACAAACTGGAGAACTTAAAGATCGACATGTGATTGCTGTTGTAGGTGATGGTTCTTTAACAGGAGGAATGAGCTGGGAGGCATTAAACAATATTGCTTCACAAACTCATCGACCATTAGTAATTATTGTTAACGACAATGGCAGATCTTATTCACCAACCATTGGTGGACTTTCAACTCATCTTGCTTCACTAAGAACTAATGAAATGTACGAAAAAGTCTTGGACTGGGGTAAAGAAACTTTACTTAAATCCCCAATTGGAAGACCAGTATTTGATGCACTACATGGCATGAAAAAAGGTATTAAAGATGTTTTTGCTCCGCAAGGTTTGTTTGAAGATTTAGGACTTAAATACATTGGCCCAGTTGATGGTCATGATGAAGATTTGATTGAGAATGCTTTACAAGTTGCTAAAAGATTTAATGGTCCAGTAATGGTCCATGTTATTACTGAAAAAGGAAAAGGTTATGCCCCTGCTTTAGAGGATGAAGCTGAAAAATTTCATGCCACAGGTGTAATAAATCCATCAACAGGAAAGCCTTTAAATTCATCAACCACAACTTGGACTTCTGTTTTTAGTGATGAACTTGTAGCAATTGGTAAGGAACGAAAAGACATAGTGGCTTTAACTGCAGCAATGCTTGGGCCAACAGGTTTAGATAAATTTGCGAAGCAATTTCCAGATCGAATTTTTGACGTAGGTATTGCTGAACAACATGCCACAACATCAGCTGCGGGGATGGCTTTTGGTGGGCTTCACCCAGTTGTAGCAATCTATGCCACATTTTTAAATAGAGCTTTTGATCAATTATTACTTGATGTGGCACTTCACAATGCCGGAGTAACTTTTGTTCTAGATAGAGCTGGAGTAACCGGTGATGACGGAGCTAGTCATAACGGAATGTGGGATCTATCAATTTTGCAAGTAGTGCCAAATCTTATGCTTTCAGCTCCTAGAGATGCCTCAACATTAAGAGAACTCTTAAGAGAGTCTGTTGTTGTAAAAGACAGACCAACAATTTTAAGATTTCCAAAAGGTGCCATAGCCCAACCAGTTTCAGCGATGGAACGAATTGAAGGCGTTGACATATTGGCTAAAAAAGGTGACGAAGATATTTTGCTTATTTCAATTGGCGCAATGGCTAATTTAGCTATGGATGTTGCTGAAAGATTAAGTGCGCAAGGAATGGGTGTAACAGTTGTGGATCCTAGATGGATCAAGCCTTTACCAAAATACTTATCCACTTTGGCAGCTAAACATAGATTGATAGCTGTTGTGGAAGATAACTCCAAATCAGGTGGAGTTGCAGCAAGTATTTCCCAATTCTTAAGAGATAGAAACATTTACACCCCACAAAGAGATTTTGGAATACCTGAAAAGTTCTTGAACCATGCAACACGTGCCCAAGTTATGGCTGAGATTGGTTTAACTTCACAAGATATTTCAAGAGAAATAATTGAAGCCTTAGCAAGACTTGATAATGCGCGTTCTGAAAGTGCTGATAAGAACTAGTTTTTACTAAACCATCTCAATTGAGCTGCGTGTTTGGCCAGCACTTTTTGTCCCACTTTAAATTCAATTGGGGCACTAATGCGCGTACTAATTCGTGATTTAAGATCTTTCTTCATTTCTAAATAAACTAAAGCATCATGACCGAAGTACTCAATTTCTGTGATGGTGGCATTAAAATTATTGGCATCAGCAGTGATAGATATTTCTTCAGGTCTAATTACAACTTCTCCTTGAACACCATTTTCAGGAATTGATTCATCAAAAATTGTGAAGACTTTTCCTTGACCATCCTTAACAGCTGGAATCACAATTGAATCACCAGTACTTAAGGCAACATCTGGTTGAACAGGTGAGTTATAGACTTCATGAGGAGTGCCAAATTGAATGATTTTTCCATTTTTCATGGCAGCAACGTAATCAGCCATAACTAATGCTTCTTCACGATCATGTGTAACAAGAATTGCTGTGGCATTAGTTTGAGTCAGAATATGTTTAACTTCAACTCTTAAATCATCTCTAAGTTCTGCATCTAAGGCAGCAAAAGGCTCATCCAGTAAAACTAAAGCTGGTTTAGGAGCAAGAGCTCTTGCTATAGCAACTCGAAATTGTTGCCCACCACTTAATTGACTTGGCATTCGTTTCTCAAATCCAACTAGGCCAACAATCTTTAAAATTTCACTTACTCGATCCTTGTTTTCGGAATCATTTTTAAGTCCAAATGAGATATTTTTTTCAACAGTTAAATGTGGAAATAGTGCACCTTCTTGAGGCACATAACCAATGTTTCTTTTCTCTGGTGGAACAAGAACACTAGAAACACTCATTAATTTTCCAGCAATTCTGATTGTTCCTGAGACTGGTGGAACAAAACCTGCAATTGATCGAAGAAGTGTTGACTTGCCACATCCAGAAGGTCCCAAGACTGAAACCAATGATCCAGCTTCAACATTTAAGTTTAGGGAATCTAGAACAGTTGTGTTACCAAATTTTGTTGTCAGGTTATCAATTTGTAAAAATGTCATGTTATCTGTCTTCCATTCTTACAGAATCATTGTTTCGATTAAGCAGGTAGGAAGGGATTGAAGCAATAACAACAAGCAACAAAGCATAAGGAGCAGCTTGAGCGTATTGACTGATTGATGTAGCAGTCCAGAGTTGAGTCGAAAGGGTCTCAAAGTTAGTTGGTTTCAAAATAAGTGTGGCTGGAAGTTCCTTCATTGCAGTAACGAAAACTAGCAACCATCCCGAAAGAATTCCAGGAAGCGCAACTGGAATTGTCACTCTAAACAAGGTGCTTAGATAGTTTTTCCCTAAGGATCTTGATACATCTTCTAGTTGGGTGGAAACTTTAGAAATATTAGCTTTAACAATTCCTATTGAGTTAGCCATGAAAAGAAGGGCGTAAGCAATAGCGAGAAGGAAAATTGTTTGGTAGATAAATGGAAGCCATTTAACACTCAGCGCAACTAGTGAAAGTGCTATCACAATTGAGGGCACAGCATGTGTGATGAGAATTGTGGATTCAATTTTGTTGGCAAGTTTTGTCTTGAAACGTGCTCCTAAAATTCCAAGTGGTACAGCAAGTAATAAGGCTAAAGTTGCTCCGATAAAGGAAACTTGAATTGTATTAAGAGATGCATTCAAGAGTTGACTAAAATCTAATTCTTGTCGAACACTTAAGCTTCGCGTTATGAGTACATAACCAGGAACACCAATTATGAAAGCATTTAGCACTGCAAATAGTGAGAAAGCTAAATACTTTAATTTTCCAATGTTTGAAATAACTGATTGTCTACTAGTTCCTGGACCAATTTTACTTCTATAACTTGTACCAGCAAATTTTCTAGAAATACTCACAACGAAAAGACTTACTAGCAGCAATATTATTGAAATAGTTGCCGCACTCGATCTGTCATAAGTGGCCCGATAGGTTGTAAAAATCAATCGTGTCAATGTATCAACTTTAAGAATTGCAACAGTTCCAAATTCACTTAAAGTGTAAAGTCCGGCCAGTAAACTTCCTGACAGCGCAGCCGGTCTAATTTGTGGCCATAAGACTTTGAGAAAAATTCCCCAAGTATTAAACCCTAAAGTTCTTGCTACTTCCTCTTGAGAAGAATCAATAGCCTTTAAATTTGCATAAACAGGAATAGCTACAAATGGAAAGCTTGCGCAGCTTAGAACAATTACTGCAAACCAGAATCCTTGCAAAGTTGGGATTAAAGTGATCCAACTGTAGGTCAAAACATAAGAAGGCATTGCAAGTGGAATTGGCAGTAATAGTAACCAAAATTTTCTGAATACAACATTTGTTCTAGATATTGTCCAAGAGGTAAAGACACCGAGTACTAAGGCAAATATTCCTACGAGAATTGATAAAGAAAGAGTGGTGAAAATAATTGAATAAATTCTGGGTCTTGATAAGACATTGATAATCCCACTGAATCCATTTTCACTTGATCTAATTACTAGATAAATTAAAGGTATAAGTATCAGAATTAAACTAAATACGGCAAAAGCCCCCAAGAACTTTGGAGGCTTATTTAAACCCTTAATTGCTATTGGGCTTGTCGTTGTTGTTTTATTTATAGGAGCCCACTTGTGATGAGAAGTTCTTGGGTTTTTGCAACATCTGTGAGCTGACCTAATCGCACGTTTGGAATCCCCAGCTGATCCAAGGGCGGTAGCCCAATAGGTGCCACAACTGCATCAAGGAGTGAGTACTCATATGTTTCAGTTACAAATTTTTCTTGAGTAGGTTTGCTCAGCAAATAACTAAGGAGTTTTAATGATGCTTCTTGTTTTTCACTCGTTTGCAAAATTCCAAGAGCTGATACGTTTAGTAGATTTCCTGCATCTTGATTGTTAAAGAAGCTAATCCCAACATTTATTTCTCTACCAAGATTTTCAGAAACTTCTGCCACGTAGTAATGATTTGTTAAACCTAGATCAACCACACCTTGGTCAATTGCTTCGACCATTTGAGCATTTTTTTCAAACTTTTGTGGTTTATTGGCATTTAATCCTTTAAGCCATTCAAGTGCTTTTTCTTCACCACGAAGTTGCACAATGGCTGTGATAAAACTTTGGAAAGAAGCATTTGTTGGGGCTATTGCAATTTTTCCTGACCACTTAGGATCTAAAAGCTCATCAATAGTTTTTGGTAAATCAGCTGCTGAATACTTCTTGTTGTTATAAGCAACAATTCTGGAACGTCCGGTTATTCCTACCCATTTAGAATTTGGATCTCTAAATTGTTCAGCGACAACAGATATAGCACTTGAATCCAAAGTCTTAAATAAATCTTGGGCCGCAACAGCGCCAATTGCTCCTGCATCTTGTGACAAGAAAACATCGGCAGGGGAGTTTTTTCCTTCTTCAAGTAATAAAGCTGCTAACTCTGCTGAATCCCCATATCGAGCTTCAACTTTTATTCCAGTTTGAGCAGTGAATTCATCAAAAAAAGGAGAAATAAAATTCTCATTCCTACCTGAATAAACAGTGAGGGTAGAAGTTTCGTTTTGATCTTGGTCAGTTGCTGAATTATCGGATGCGATTGTGCAACTGGAGATGGTTAGTACGGCTAAGCCCGCAGCGAAAATAGATCGAAATCTCATTTTCATAACTCCTGGGTTGGCTAAATATGACGTTAAGTCAAACCTAACTCAGGGCGCAGAATTAGTCAACCTTGGGGTTGTCTAATGAAGAAAGTAACACTGGCGCAAGATTTTGCGCCTGCCAATCACGGGCCCCTTGAGATATCAACCATTCATTGATGGTTTCTAACTGATCAGTTGGTTTATCCCAGCACCATTTTTTGACTAAATCAGGTGAGCAGAGATGCTCAACTGGAATTAGTAATTCTTCACTCAATTTATGTAACTGTGCCTTAACAAATTGCAAACGATGATATGCCTCAGGTCTTTTTTCTAACCAAGATTTGGGAGCAGGGTAGCTCTCAGCACCTTTTTGTTTAACTGGCCACTGATCAGGACCTAATTGCAAAGCAATTTGTAATTGTTCAAACCAAATTTCTGCATCATTTTTAGCAGGGCGGTATTTAATGGAAGCTAAATCTTTTAATTCTTGAACAGTCTTGGGTTTTTTGGCCGCAATCTCAACAATTCCAGCATCGTTTAGAACTCTGCCCGCAGCGATATCTCTTTGCTGTGCAATTTCATCTCTTTTTAACCAAATTTGTCTAACAATGGCTGAGTCTTGCCCACCTCTGACTTCATGCATACCTGAAGTTCTTCGCCAAGGATCATTTCTTAAGCCTGGGCTTTGCCAGGAACAAAGTGCTTTAAATTCTTGTTGGGCTAAATTAAGTTTGTTGTTATCAATTAATTTCTGTGTCAGAGATTTTCTTAATTGGTGGAGAAATTCCACGTCAAGTGCTGCATAAACTAACCAATCTTGAGGTAACGGTCTTTTTGACCAGTCAGCTGCTGAGTGCTCTTTATCTAAAGTAATTTGTAATTCATCTTCCAATAAACCACCTAATCCAACGTGGGGAAGTGATAATAGGCGTGCTGCAAGTTCTGTATCAAAAATTTCTCCAGGTGTTAATTCCAGTTCAAACAGGCAAGGTAAATCTTGGGTGGCAGCATGCAAAATCCAAGACTTGTTATTTAGCAGTTGTCTTAAAGGAGTTAAATCTTTTATTGAGGTTGGGTCAATCAAGTAAATATCTGAAGTAGCACTTGAAATTTGAAGCAGATATGCGCGTTGCGAATATTTAAAACCAGAGGCTCTTTCAGCATCTATTGCATAAGGCTGTTCATCTTTTTCTAGATTATTACAACAATTAATTAATGATTCCTGATTATCAATTAATTCAAAATTCCTGATGGGCTTAGTAATGTGGGTGAGAAAATCTGCTTCTTCTAAAGCGATTTCTTCCAACGACTCAGACATAGGTAACTAGCCAATCACACCATCTCTCAAGGCTTGCGCCACGATCAAACTTCGGTCATGAATACCGCTCTTTTTCCTAACATTTCGAAGTAGTGATTTAGTTCTTGACACAGAAATCTTTAAATGCAGTGCTATTGCTTGCATGCTCATACCAAGAGATAAATCTTGGATTAATATTTTTTCCGATTTTGTTAGATTCCAATTCTTTTTTGGAATCGTAATTTTCTCTTTGAAGACAATAGCTCTTATTTCTTTTTTCAAAATTTGATTTAAACTCACTAGATCTGGTTTTTTACTAAATAATATTATGTTTTCAGAACCAGCATTAGCTAATTCTTGAACTAGATTTATGCCAGATTCTGGTCCGATTCGCTCATCAATTAAACAAACTTGAGTTGGGCCATTTTTTCTTACGTGATTTCTAATTTGATTACTGTTAACAAGATTTATCCAATGAGTAACACCACTGTTTTTACAGATCAAATGATATTTTGAAATATCTTGTGAGTTAATGGCAATTAATGCTGTGATTTTTGGTTTCAAGATAAAAATAGGACGAATAAACCCTCTTAAAAGGTTCCTTAGTTATAGAACTTTTTTAATGCGAGACATTCCTTGAGGAAGTGGTTGTAATCCGGCAGCTTGACACAATAAATCTCCCCAAGCAGCAACGTGCAAACCAAGATCACTTGAAACTGTCCATGAGGCACGAATTTCAATAGTTCCTTCAAGAGGGTGAGAATCTAATTCACCATATGAATCCGAAGATGTTCTTGTCACAGTTCCTGATAAGTCTTGGGCTTTTATTTTTCGGTGTTCAAAGCAATCCAGTAACCAACTCCAACCAACTTGGGTTAGTAATGGATCATTAGCTAAATCTGCTTCAAGGCGAGCTTTGGTGAAGGTAACAAGTCTGGTTGTGCCATTCCAGGCTTCAACACCTGCAGGATCAAAGAGTAAAACTAAACGGCCATTACTTAAATCATCTTCTCCTTCTAATACTTCTGCAGCAATTGCTAATGAATAAGGAGCAAGACGCATTGGTGCTGGAACTTCTTCAGTTGAAATCTCAGGTCTTAATGGAGCAGTGCGCACATCTTGAACTAGTTGCTCAAATTGGGAATTTTCGAATTTCACTGAACTAACTGTAAGTGTTACTGGTGTGACTAAAGTGATGAAACGCCGAAATGTGAGTTTTTATTCTGCCGGCTGCAAGCAAACTGCGTTTATGCAATATCTCAAATCGGTAGGAGTGGAAAAGCCTTCGCCTTCAAATACATGACCCAAATGTGATCCACACGTGGCGCAACGAACTTCCACTCTTTTTTGACCGAGGGAATAATCAGGTAATTCCACAATTGCCTCTTTGGCCAGAGGTGACCAAAATGATGGCCAACCACATCTTGAATCAAATTTTTCATTTGAAGTAAATAGTTTTGCTCCACAACCTCGACATGAGTAAGTTAAATTTTCACCTTTTTGAATTTCTCCACTCCAAGCTGGTTCAGTTCCAGCATTTCGTAAAACATGGTATTCAAAATCAGATAATTCTTTTTTCCATTGCTCATCAGTTTTTTGAACAGGATAGGGCTGACCATCGGGTTTGGTGTTTGAAATAATTTCACTCATTTAAAATTTGTGCCCTTCGTTTAAGTATCTAACAAATATAGTTTGATCTTCTTGCAAAACATGCAGAGGCTTAAAAGTTGGGTTGATTTTAAATTTCTTAGCCTCAACAATAGAGGTAAGATTTGGGTTTTCTGAGAATTTAGCAACAATAGAAAGATCTAATTCATCTAAGATATTTTCATTAATAAGGCCGTGAAGTAAAGTTGGCCCACCTTCACAAAGTATTCTTTTAAATGATCTTCTAACAAGATCTTGTTTCACACTTTTTAGATCAACTTGCATTTGGCCACAAAATACAAACTCTGCTAAACCAATAAAAGGTTTGATGTTTGAGTCATTGCTTTGACTGGTGTAAACAAGAGGTTGCTCATCATCTGTTCTTGACTTAAACCATTCTTTTGTGAAGTTAAGATTGTTTGAAACAATGGCTAATCTAGGTTTTTTGGCAAGTCTAAGTTTCTTTCTTAACTCTTGATTTTTCTCATTAACTTTTATATTCAAATAAGGTGCTGATTGTGCAGTTTTTGCACCCACCAGAATTACTTCACTAAGTTGTCTTAACAATCTAAATATTTGTTTATCGGCATCGGTGCTAATTTCTAAAGTTGTATCGTTTTTATCAGTTATGCCACCATCAAGTGTTTGAACCATATTTGCTCTGATCCAGGGTTTATTTGGCCAAGGATAAAAATCGATTAAATCTAGGTCCGATATGACTTTTTCAGGAGCAGGGGAAATAACTAACATTTTTTCAGGCCCTGTTCCTTTCTGGTTAGAGGCAATCTGTCGCAGGAACTCATCTTTCAAACCTAGGGGATAGGTTTGAGTGTTGCTTCTTGGCAAAGTCTAAACCACGGGAGTAACATCTTTAACATGATTAAACACTTCAAATCCTCTGCAGTAATACTGTCTTTATTCCTATTGCTTTCAAGCCTGACTACACCTGCCCAAGCAGCTACTGCTTTAACTAAAACTCAGCAAGCAAAAGTTGCTGCAGTTTTCAAAGCCATTGCTTCAAGTAACCCAGATTCAATGAGTTCCAGCAAAAAGCATGTCTCAGGAGCTGCCGATTTAGCTTTAAGTGTTGTTCAAAACTATTACTCAACTGAAAAGTACATGCGCTCAATTTCAACTGTGGGTAGACCTTTAGGAATAACGCCTGCAAATGCGGCATTAGGTAGTGCCAAGATCACCAATGGCAAAGTTGTTTTAACAACTGCTGCTCCAGGCTTTTCTGGAACTTACACAGATTTCAAATTCAACAAATCAGGCAAAATTACTTCTTGGTCAATTAGTTCATCAGGTGGCAGCAAAGTAAAACTTGCTGATCGCATCAAGTCTTTACCAAAAGTCACTTGGCAATATGCCAATGACATCAAAGCTGTTTATTGGGGTAAAGGTGTGCAGATGGATTCGGGCATTGTTTATCAGGATTCATTAGGAAGATGGATCATCCAACTAGCTGTTACCAATGTGGCTGGTGGGAATAACACTAAGTCTTTGATTGCCACCACTGGAAATTATCAATCACCTGACAAAAAACTTTATGCCACAACTTCAACACCAGTGGGATGCTTTGAAACCGGACAAACAGTCTTTGTGACCTCGGTAGTTCCAGCAGGTGCGGTGGTTTTGAGTGGGGTTCGAGCTCTACTTGAGGTTCCTATGAGCAATGGCTGCAATCCAGATGACTCAAATCGCCTCGAAGTGACCATCAGACCCTAGTTTTTCCCCAGCAGCGCGCCTTGGAGGCTGCGAAAGTCCAGGTAGTTGGTATGGTCTTTAACTATGCGCCTTCAAAGACGCCTGGTTACCCTGACGATTTCGGGACTGCTAGCCAGCACAATCTCAATCTCACCTGCCTACGCAGATGGGGTTCCTAACTATCCAGGATCCTCTGCACTGCAAACAGGTGCTGAAAACAGTTCAGTTAAAAGAATGCAAGCTGCATTAATCGAACTTGGTTATGACATTCCAGTTTCCAACGGTAAATATGGCCCAGCAACCACCAGAGCCGTTTCAAGATTTTATGCCGATAACGATGACTATGTTGATGGAACTTCAGTTGGACCAATTGGTTGGAATGAAATATTTATTGCTTTAGAAGAACAAAGAGCAGCTAACAGATCTGAAAAAGAATATGACGAAGCCACAGCTGAAGAAGTCGCAGCACAACTAAATCCTGAACAAGTTGCAACTTTAATTCCTGAAGGTCAACGCGGTAAACAACCAGCGCGTGGAACAAGCAGTCGAAAACTTCCTTACAAGATGCCAGTAATTGGTGAAATCTCTGCTGTTTACAACCAAAAGGGTAGACGCTGGGCTGGCAGAAGACATGATGGAATTGATATACGTGCTCCAAGAGGAACCGTTATTAAAGCTGTTGTGGAAGGCAAAGTAATTTTTGCTGGTTGGAAAAAAGCTTATGGCCGACTAATCATCATGGAACATTCTGATGGAACCACTTCTTGGTATGCCCACATGTCTAAAAGAATTGCTAAAAAAGGTGACTACCTACAAATTGGAGACAGAATTGGTCTAGTTGGCGCATCTGGCCACACCACCGGCTCACATCTTCACTTTGAAACCCACAACGCAAATGATGAAAAAATTAATCCAGTTACCTGGCTACAAACACGAGCTTGGAAAATTGAACCTGCAAAAGAAACAACAGATCCTGCTGCACAAACTCCAGCAGAACCTGTTGTGGAAGAGAAATAACTTTCTTTCCTAGCCTTGGTTAGATTTAGAGGCTTTCTTTTCTTGCTTTGCTGCTCTTTTTTCTTTCAATGATTTTGCGGCAGGCTTCTTCTTATTAACCTGGCCCTTGGATTTTTCACCCATTGAAATGCTCCTTTAGATGAGTACTTACCTACTCATCTTGGCATGAAAAATGAAATATTTCCCACAATTTCAAGTCCGTTTTAACCAAAGGTCGATATGGCATAGTGTTAAGGGTGGGACTAAAAATCAGGTTTAGTAAACAAATATTCATATTCTTATTGGTTTTAGTCTTTGCCCACACCACCACAGCCTCGGCTATGCCGATGCCTCGCGATGCAGAAATTGATAATGCCCGAGCAGAAATTGCTGAAAGTAAAAAAGAACTTAAAGCTGCCCAAGATGTTTTGAAACAAACCACCGAAGAGCTAAACGCTGCGATTGCTGAAGATCGAAGAATCAGGGCCGAATTAGAAGAAGCCCAAAGACAAAGAGATCAAATCATTGCAGAAATAAAAGCCTTGGTTGAAGAAATAGCACGAATTCAATCCCAAATCGATGATCTGGTCAGAGCAACCTTTATTGATGGCACGCAACAGGAACTTTATTTAGTCGAGGCCATTTTATCTTCTGCTGACTCTAATGAAGCACTTTCCACATTTGCCTCATTGCAATCCTTGCTCGCAAATAGCAGCAAAATTATCAAATTACTAAACGACGATAAAGCAGCCTTAGAAATTAAGGAAAAAGAATTAGAAGTCAGAGAAAAAGAAATTGCGGAAAAGAAAGCAAGATCAGCTGAGATTGTTGTGGAGTTAACCAAGGTTCGGGCCAGAGCTGCTGAAGAAGCCGAAAAAATTAAGAAGATAGTGGCCAATCAAGAAGCAATTTTAAAGAAACTAGTTTTGGCAGGTCTTTCCAGAAATAGGGCAAATGTTGCAGCACGTGTTGGACCAGGGGATAGAATTCTTGGTTCAGATATTTCTCGTTGGCAGCATTCTGGCAATGCACCAATTAACTTTATAAAAATGTATGACGCTGGTGTCAGATTTCTTTTTATTAAAGGAACTGATTCTCATCCTTTAGGTGCAGGTCCTGCAAAGTATTGGTCTTCAATCGATTTTCCTGCAGCAAGAGAAGCAGGAATATTAACAGGCATTTATCATGCAGCTTTAATTCCTCGGGGAATTAGTGCTGATGCTGCTTTTGGGGCAGGACAACAACAAGCTGATATTCCAATTGATCACTTAAATTCTTTAGGTGGCTTAGTTCCAGGAGTCTTACCAATTGTTTTGGATATTGAATCATTTTCAAGACCATCAGGAACAGGTGCTGCAGTTGTTACTAATTTTTCTTTAGGGTTTGTTTCAAGAGTAAAAGAGCGAACTGGAAAAGATGCAATTGTCTATTCCAATCTCAACTTTCTGAGAAGTTATTTAAGGAGTCCACAATTAGCAAACAATCCATTATGGGTAGCAAATTATTCACAAACCGCAAATCCTGCCTCAACACCTTCTGGTGGTTGCACAAGAACTGTGTGGAGTGCGTCTGCATGTGAATTGAATTGGACTTTCTGGCAATACACAGATCGTGGCAATGGTCCTGCATATGGAATTCCACGCGGTGGACTTGATTTAAACGTATTTGCCTTTGGGGCAAATGAGTTACTAGCTATGGCTGGTTACTAAGTCACACTCAAGTTTTTCATCATGTGAAACTGCTGAAATAGCGCATTGTTTGACCAAATCCTGACTGCTAGCCTTAAGCCCACCAGATCTTCGAATGCAAAAGGATTCATGATGCAGTTA
>DAIRXT010000016.1:0-15948 GCA_036819575.1 Candidatus Nanopelagicales bacterium
AAACGTGCTGCAAGCCGGGCATTTTGACCCTCTCGACCAATTGCTAATGACAATTGAAAATCGGGAACAATTACTTGAGCTGATCGCAAATCTTGATCGACAACAGTGACACTACTTACTTTGGCAGGCGATAAAGCATTAGCAATAAACACAACTGGGTCTAAGGAAAAATCCACAATATCGATTTTTTCTCCACCTAATTCACTCATAACATTTCTTACTCGTTGACCCATCGGACCAATGCAAGTTCCTTTAGGACTTATTTGTGGATCATGAGTTAAAACAGCAATTTTTGTTCGGTGACCAGATTCTCGTGCTACGGCAACAATTTCAACTACCCCTTGTAAAACCTCTGGTGCTTCTAATTCAAATAGTCCTTTGACTAATCCAGGATGAGTTCTAGACAAAGTAATTTGTGGACCTTTCTGTCCTTTTCTAACCGAAACAATAAAACACTTAATTCTTGAACCATGTTCATAAACTTCGCCGGGAACTTGTTCTTGCACCGGAATAAATCCTTCAACTCCATCAGCAATTTTCACATCAATTAACGATGGGTCTTTTCCTTGCTGAATAACACCAGAAATAATAGTGTTTTCGCGTTTTAAGAAATCTTTAAAAACTTGATCATCTTTCACATCTCGCATCTTTAAAAACAAAACTTGTTTTGCTGTTGCTGCTGCCACTCGAGCAAAATCAGCTGGTGTGTCATCAAATTCGCGCACCACTTTGCCTTCAGCATCTAATTCAGTTACTTTCACTTCGATGTGTCCACTAGTTCGATCCATCTTTACTTGCGCATTTGGGCTAGAGCCTGGATTCTTTTTGTAGGCAGCCAACAAAGCTTCCTCAATTGCAACGACAACTCTTTCCCATTGCATTTCACGTTCTTTGACAAGTTGTTTTAGTGCCTTAATGTCAATATCCATTATTTACTACTTTTCTTAGGATTGAATTCAACTTGAACAAATGCTTTGTCAATCTTTTCAAAACTCAATGTTCGCGACTTACCTTTTACTTCTAACACAACTTGTTCTTCATCAGATTCAATTATTCGACCAATTTCTGAATTAGATCCAAAATTTACTTTAACTAGACGTCCGTTATTTCTTCGCCAATGACGTGGTTTGGTTAAAGGTCTATCAACACCAGGAGATCCAACATCTAGTGTGTAGGGTTTTTCACCAAGTAATTCTCTTTGGTCTAATACTTCAGAAATCTGATTTGATATTTGTGCTACTTCATCTAAATTAATGCCACCGTCTTTGTCAACAAAGACTTGTACTATGGAATTTTTGCCAGCAGATTTGATCTCTACGTCTTCTAAATCAAGTCCCAAGTTTTTGGCGATTGGCTCTAAAATTTGCAATATTTGTTCACGCGTGGACATGGGCAACTCCGTTGCGTGTAGGTCTTGCTGTTCAGTTGGGTCTTGCAGTTGTGCCTTAAGGGTAGCGCTAAATCATTATTCAAATACTTTTGAGTTCAATGGTCAATAGACTGGTGCAAGACTTGAGAAAGGATGGGCAAAATGCTGAATAGACGAACACTTCTTCTCTCATCCAGCGTCATTGCCTTGTCTGCCTGTTCTGGAAATTCATTTATTGGATCAAAGCCAAGTGCTGATGAATTAATGGTCCAAGAATTCATTCAAAGAGAAACAGCCTTGGTGGATATTTATTTTGCAGGAATAAATCAAGAAAGAAGCTACAGAACTCAACTAATCCAACTGCGAGATCATCACTTGGACCACTTAACTCTTTGGACAAACGAAGTTTCTGCTACCCCAAACCCCTCTCCTACCGGTCTACAAGTTGCAAGTATTACGCAACTTTTATTAGCTGAAGAAGAACATCTAAATTTTTGCTTAACTTCTTGTCTTCTCACTGATGACAAACAAATACTTCAAAACATTGGTCAAATCTCATCTAGTGTTACCCAACATATTTATTGGTTAAACAAAATGATTACCCCTGCGGTACCAAAACCAAATGCAAGATATGAAGGTTCAGATATTGAAGGTACAGAATGACAACATCTCCTAGTCCAAGTGTTTCTGTCAATAAGTCTGAAGAGGTAATTGAAAAAATAAAGATGGTTATTGAGGGTGAGAACGCTGCAGTTTGGGCCTTTGGCTATTTATTGTCTTTCATTCCAGATGAAAGTAAAGATTACGCATTCTCAGTCTTTAACCTGCATCGAGACCATCGAGATAAATTCAGACTTAAGTTAAGGGAATTGGGAATTACTCCGCCAAGACCAAAAGAAAATTATGATCTTCCAATAGTTGTTCAAGATATGGTTACTGCATATGAATTAGCTAGCTTTATCGAGAACCGTTTAATAGGAATCTATATACAACTCTATGTTTTGGAAGAAAGAGAAAACAGGTTAGAAACCCTGCAATATGCACTTGATGGATCTCTTCGAATTCTTGAATTCAAGCAAACACCTTTATCGCTTCCTGGAAGTATTTCTTAACCCCAGATTTGGAAAGCCAGGCGTAAAGCACTTGCAAATGCAACTGTGGCAACAATTATCTTTACAAACTTGGACCCTTTTCCAATTGCTGTTTTTGCACCAAATATTCCTCCTGCAAAATTTGCTACAGCCATAATCAAAGCAAGTGTCCAAATAATGGAACCAGTTATTGAAAAAATAATTACTGCTCCTAAGTTTGTTGCCAAGTTGACTACTTTGGCTCCAGCACTAGCAGCTAAATATTGTTTACCTAATGCACCAACAAATAAAGCGATCAAAAAAGCACCAGTTCCTGGACCAAATGCGCCATCGTAAAAACCTAATGCCATTCCCCCAAAAACCATCACCACATTACTTTTAAATTTTGAATTAATCTTTTGACTTTGCACGTTTGGTGAAAAAAGTATCCATGAACCAACTACTACTAAGACAACAAGCACAATAGGTTCAAAAGCACTTCGTGGAAGATTTGTTGAAAAAATTGCACCAACTAAAGATCCAATGAAGGCAATGATTGCCATTGGAATTGTGGCTTTAACTTCAGCTGGCATTTTTTTGTAATAAGTGTTAGTTGCTCCAGCTGTACCGAATATGCTTGATGCTTTATTTGTTCCCAAAAGTTGTGCAGGTGTGGCATTTGGAAGACCAAAAAGAAGTGCCGGAAATTGAATTAATCCTCCGCCACCACCAATTGCATCTACCCATCCGGCAGCAAATGCAGCAAGCATCAGAAAAATTACAACGGTTAAATCTGGCATTTATTTAATTAATGATTTTAAATGTGTAACAAGCTCAGATATTTTAATGTCAACTCTATCGCCGGTTTTACGGTTCTTTACTTCAACTAAACCTTCTACTAATTTCTTACCAACCACCACAATCCATGGTGCGCCTAATAATTCAGCATCATTGAATTTAACTCCTGGAGAAACATTTTTTCGATCATCAAACATCACAGAAATATTTTGCGTTTCCAAAGTTTGAGCAATCTTATCTGCTTCATTAAATATTGAATCTTCTTTACCTGCAGCTACAAGATGGACATCAATTGGAGAAACATTGCCGGGCCAAACAATTCCTTGTTCATCATGGTTTTGTTCAATGATTGCAGCAACTGCTCTGGATACACCAATTCCATAAGATCCCATTGTTACAACTTGGGCTTTGCCATTTTCATCTAAAACTTTCAAGTCAAGTGCTTGTGCATATTTTTTACCTAATTGAAATATGTGTCCAATTTCAATACCTCTAGCAATTTCTAATTTTTTCGAACACTTTGGACAAACATCACCTTCTTTAACTTCTGCTGCTTCAATGAAACCATCGGTCTCAAAATCTCGCCCGGCAACTAAATCGTAAACGTGTTTACCTGCAATATTTGAACCAGTAATCCATCTTGTCCCTTTAACAATTCTTGGGTCAACTAAAAATTTTATTTTGCTTGTTGATTTAAGTCCCAATGCTTGGGGACCTATGTAACCTTTGACTAAAGCTGGGTATTTAGGAAAATCTGTTTCTTCAAAAACTCTCACGGTTGCAGGTGAAACTGCTGCTTCTAGTCTTCGCATATCTACTTCGCGATCACCAGGAACTCCGACAACTAATGGTTCATTTTTACCATCAGGATGTGTAAGCATAACTACCACGTTTTTTAAAGTATCAGCACTTGTCCAATCACGATCTGCTCTTCTTAAATCTTTTCTTGAATTTGATATCTCAACTAAAGTTTCAATTGTTGGAGTGTTAGGTGTATCTTCAACATGAAATGCGGGCACATCTGAATAATCAATATCTTTTACTAAAGGTGTAGTAACTGCCTCAACATTTGCTGCATAATCACAAGCTTGACATTTAACGTAAGTGTCTTCTCCAAACTCACATGGAGCTAAAAATTCTTCACTCTTAGAACCCCCCATAGCTCCTGACATTGCTGAGACAATTACGTAATCTAATCCCAGTCTTTTAAAAGTTTTAATATAAGCATCGCGATGCTTTTGATATGAAATTTCTAAACCATTTTGATCAATATCAAAAGAGTAAGCATCTTTCATGACAAACTCTCTACCTCGAAGAATTCCAGCTCTTGGTCGCGCTTCATCACGATATTTTGTTTGAATTTGATAAATAACTAAAGGTAAATCTTTATAGGAACTGTAAAGATCTTTCACCATTAAAGTAAACATTTCTTCATGGGTTGGTCCAAGTAAATAGTCCACACCGCGTCTATCTTTTAGTCTAAATAAATTAGGTCCATATTCAGTCCAACGATTAGTTGCTTCGTATGGCTCTATTGGTAATAGTGCAGGGAAATGAACTTCTTGAAACCCAGCTAAATCCATTTCTTCTCTAACTATTTCTTCAACTTTTCTATAGGTTAAATAGCCCAAAGGTAACCAACTAAAAATTCCTGGAGCAACTCTTCTTACATATCCGCCTCGAGTCAATAATTTGTCACTTGGCACAACAGCATCAGCAGGATCTTCTCTGAGGGTGCGCAAGAAATATGTAGACATTCGAAGCAACATGGAAACAGCCTACTTCTTATTTATAAATTAGAAGAGAACCGTTGCAAATGTGGAGTGTTCTTGAAAACCCACTGATTTATAAACTGCGCGTGCTCTCTCGTTGTAATCATTCACATACAAGCTCACCCGTGGAGCAAAATTTTTGCGAGTTAAATCAACCACAGCAGCCATTCCTGCTTTCCCGTAATTTCTCCCCCTAAGTTGTGGGGGCACCCAAACTCCTTGAACTTGGCAAACCTGTTGGGTCGAAACCCCAATCTCTGCCTTAAATGTAACTTGAGATTGATCGATTCTGGCAAACATTTTTCTTTGTTGAATAACTTCCGCAATTCTTGCTCGATAGATTTGTTCACTACTTCCCAAAACTGGTGAAACACCTACTTCTTCAGTAAACATCGAGACACATGCCGGCAATAACAAATCTAAATCTCTAATCACAGCAGGTTTAACTAGTGGATCTGGTGCTAATAGTGGAGCATCATCAATTACTAGTAGAGGTTGATTTTCTCTTATTTCTCTGGGCTTATGCCAAAAAGGTTTTATTAAATTCCACAAATCTAAAACTTCTTGCCTATCTCCAACAATAGATGATGCTCTTCTTGGTGAATCAAGCAAATATTGGGCAAAAGCAACTCGAGAATCAGCGTTAGTTCCCAGTGGAACAATATTTGCTCCGTTATAAAGAGCAGATTCGATAACAGAATTATTCTCAAATACACTTATTTCGTTTTGCGTTGACCACAAATTGTGTTGTAGGTCTTCTAATTTACTAACAAAAAAACAGTTACTTACAGGATCTTTTAAAGCAATACTTCTTACTTGGTCAATATCAGTGCGAAGCATTGGTCGCACATTTTTATTACTTGACCAATACCGTAGGTTCACCGGCCACACTTTCGCCCATCTCTTTAGCGATTCGCGTTGCCTCTTCAATTAGTACTTGGACAATTTCAGATTCAGGAACTGTTTTAATTACTTCGCCTTTAACAAATATTTGACCTTTACCATTTCCTGATGCCACACCTAAATCTGCTTCGCGTGCTTCACCTGGGCCATTTACAACACAACCCATAACAGCTACTCGCATCGGAACTTTAAATCCTTGCAAAGCTGCAGTTACTTGTTCAGCCAGTGTGTAAACATCAACCTGGGCACGACCACAAGATGGACAAGAAATAATTTCAAAGCCGCGTTTCTTTAAGTTGAGTGCTTCTAAAATTGCAATTCCAACTTTTACTTCTTCAACAGGAGGTGCGGATAACGAAACTCGAATTGTGTCACCAATTCCTTTACTTAACAGTGCCCCAAATGCTGTAGCTGATTTTATTGTTCCTTGAAATGCAGGACCTGCTTCAGTAACACCAAGGTGTAATGGGTAATCACATGCAGCAGCAAGTTTTGTATAAGCAGCAACCATCACAACTGGATCATTGTGCTTAACAGAAATTTTGATATCACGAAAATCATGTTCTTCAAATAATGATGCTTCCCAAAGTGCTGATTCCACTAAGGCATCAGGAGTTGCTTTACCGTATTTTTCTAACAATCTTTTATCTAGCGAACCAGCATTAACACCGATTCTAATTGGAATACCTGCATCTTTTGCAGCTTTTGCAATTTCTCCAACGCGATCATCAAATTGTTTTATGTTTCCTGGATTAACTCTAACTCCTGCGCATCCTGCATCAATTGCAGCAAAAACATATTTTGGTTGAAAATGAATATCGGCAATGACAGGAATTGAAGATTTTTTAGCAATTGCGGACAACGCATCTGCGTCATCTTGACTAGGAACAGCAACTCTTACTGCTTGACAACCTGAAGCTGTTAATTCAGCTATTTGTTGCAAAGTTGCATTCACATCTGCAGTTAAAGTTGTGCACATTGATTGAACAGATACCGGTGCATCACCACCAATTTCTAATGGATGGGAATGATGCTTCAAAGTTATTTTGCGACTTTTTCGTCTTGGTGCCAATACTGGAGGTGGTCCTTCAGGTATTCCCAAGTTAATTGCGGTCATAACTTAATCCTATCCCCCAAGTCGAATTGGGTTAACAACGTCGACGTAAAGAAGCAACATTGATAAACCTATTAATAATATTGCCACGGAATATGCGAAGGGCAACATTTTTGATGTGTCTGCAGGACCTGGATCTGGTTTTCTGCGCAATTTCGCAAAACTTCTTCGCAAACCTTCATAGATTGCTCCAGCTACGTGACCACCATCAAGAGGTAAAAGGGGCAATAGATTAAATAAAAACAACGCCATATTCAATCCACCAGCAAGATTTAACAAAGTGGCAAATCTCCACATACCTGGAATCTCGGCAGCAGCAATTTCGCCACCAACTCTTGTTACTCCCACAATTCCAACTAAGCCTTCAGGATCTCTTTGCTCGCCTAAAAATGCTGCCCCAAATAATTGGCCTACTCGCTCAGGTAAATTCCATAAAACTTGACCAGTTCCAACAGTGATATTTACTAAAACATCAAAGACACTATTGATTGATTGTCTTTCCATAATTATTTGTGGAGCAATTCCTAAGTATGGAGTTGGTTCATTTTCCACTTCTGAATTTGCTGAACTAGGTCTAGTAGCTAGCACAATTTCTGCAGTTAAATTTAATTCTTTCCCATCACGTAAAACAGTAATTTCTACATTGCCTTCTTTACTTTCTCGAATGCCATTTGCTAAAGCTTCCCAGTCAGTAATTTCTTTTCCGTCAAAAGAAATAATTTTGTCACCATCTTTAATCCCTGCACTCAATGCTGGAGAAGCAGTAGTTCCTGGTAAACAATTGCCTAGAACGTCAACTTCACTTGGTAAACATGTAACTACTTGTTTGACTTCATTTGTTGCAGCAGGAAAACCAATTCCTGCAAATGAGATTGCAAAAAACACAAACGCTAAAACCAAATTCATGAATGGGCCACCAAACATCACGGTGAGCTTTTTGGGGACACTCAATTTGTAAAAGACTTTATTTTCATCTTCTGGCCCGATTTCTTCCAAACTTTGTTGTCTGGCGCTGTTGACCAAATCAGCAAAAGGTCCCTTAGCAATTTCTCCATCTTTTGCAGGAGGAACCATTCCAATCATTCGGATATAACCGCCTAGTGGGATTGCCTTAACGCCGTATTCAGTGTCACCTTTTTGTTTCGACCAAATTGTTGGTCCAAATCCAATCATGTATTGAGTTACTTTTACCCCAAATTTTTTTGCAGGCGCTAAATGGCCTATTTCATGAAGTCCGATAGAAAGCATTATTACTAAGACTAAAAAAAGAATTCCAACTATTTCCAATTAAATCGAAACCTTTGCAATTAGATCTTTGGCAGAGCTTCTAGCTTTTTCATCTGCCTTAAGAAGTTTCTCTAAAGTTAACTCATTATTTGAAACTAGTTCTTTGTTATTCAAGTGGTTATCTAAAACAGTATTCACAATTTCAACTATAGACAAAAATGGGAGTTTTCGCTCTATGAAAGCATTTACACACTCTTCATTAGCTGCATTCATAACAGCAGGAGCGCTTCCACCAGATTGTCCAGCTTTTCTGGCCACAGACAATGCCAAGAACACTTTCTCATCAACGGCTTCAAAGTTCCAAGTTGAAGATTTAGACCAATCAATAGCAGGAGAAATTTCATTCAATCGATCAGGCCAGCTAAGAGCTAATGCGATTGGAACTTTCATATTTGGCGGAGAAGCTTGTGCCATTGTTGAGCCATCGATGAACTCAACCATTGAGTGAACTATTGATTGAGGATGAATCACAACTTCAATATTCTTAAAATCTATTCCGAAAAGTAAATGAGCCTCAATTACTTCTAAACCTTTATTCATTAATGTTGCAGAATTAATTGTCACGACTTGCCCCATGGACCAAGTTGGATGTTTTAGGGTTTCTTCCAAACTTACTTTCTCAAGTTCACTTTTTGTTTTACCTCTGAACGGTCCCCCACTTGCGGTAAGAATTAGTTTCTTTACCTGATCTTTATTTTCTCCCCTTAAGCATTGAGCAAGAGCTGAATGCTCTGAGTCAACAGGAATTATTTGATTTTCTCCTGCTAAATCTAAAACAAGTTTTCCCCCAATAACTAAAGATTCTTTATTGGCCAGAGCTAATTTAGATCCTGCTTTCAAAGCTGAAATTGTTGCTGCAAGTCCAGCAGCACCAGTTATTCCATTAAGGACAACATCACATTCAAGCGAGGCAATTTCAGCACTACTGTCTTTGCCAGCAATTATTTGGGTTTTGGATGAATCAATTAAATTCTTTAATTTAGTAGCAGAATCTTCATCAACAACTGAAACTTTCTTTGGGTGAAATTGGTTAACCTGCTGAGCAAGCAATTCAACATTTTTGCCAGCGGAAAGTCCAACTATTTCAAATTTGTCTATGTGACTTTGAACAACTTCTAAACCTTGAGTTCCTATGGATCCTGTGGAACCCAGCACGGTTATTCGGCGTTTTGGCACACTCCAATTGTGCGATATTGCTGATTACGCGTAATCTTGCGGTAGGAAATTAAGCACAGGAGCAACATGTCAAGCAAAATTGTCGGCGGTCCAACTCTGGAACAAAAGCGTCGAATTGTTACTGCTATTCCGGGCCCAAAGTCTGTTGAAATGCAAAAACGTCGTGTTGATGTTGTTAGTGCTGGTGTGAGCAGTACTTTGCCTGTTTATGTAAAAAGAGCCGGTGGCGGAATTATTGAAGACATTGATGGCAATTCATTTATTGATTTAGCCTCAGGAATCGCTGTTACTACAGTTGGCAATTCAAATCCCAGAGTAGTTGCAAACGTTCAAGAAGCAGTTGAGCAATTCACCCACACTTGTTTCATGATTGCTCCCTATGAATCATATGTTGAAGTTTGTGAAGCACTTTCTAGATTAACTCCAGGAAAACATGCCAAAAGATCTGCTCTGTTTAATTCGGGAGCCGAAGCTTTAGAAAATGCGGTAAAGATTGCTCGTTATTTCACAAAGCGCGATGCTGTGGTTGTTGTTGAACACGGATATCACGGAAGAACTAATTTAACTATGGCAATGACTGCAAAAAATATGCCTTACAAAAAAGGATTTGGACCATTTGCTCCAGAAATTTATCGCGTCCCAACTTCTTATCCATTCCATGATGGTTTAAGTGGCAGCCAAGCTGCAGCGCACGCCATCTCAAGAATTGAAAAAGAAGTCGGCGCTGACCAAGTAGCAGCAATTGTTATTGAACCAATTCAAGGAGAAGGCGGATTCATTGTTCCTGCTCCAGGATTTTTAAGTGCTCTATCTAAATGGGCCAAAGAAAACAATGTTTTGTTTATTGCAGATGAAGTACAAACCGGTTTTGCTAGAACTGGTGACATGTTTGCTTCTGATCATGAAGGAATAGTTCCAGATTTAATAACTATGGCAAAAGGAATGGGTGGTGGACTTCCTGTCGCTGCAGTTACTGGTCGAGCAGATGTTATGGATTCAATTCATCCAGGTGGACTTGGCGGAACTTATGGCGGAAATCCAATTGCACTTGCTGGAGCACTTGGTGCAATTGAAACTATTGAAAAAGATGAACTAGTTAAATCAGCAAAGCATATTGAATCAATAATGCTACCTAGGTTACAAAACATGGCCAAACAACATCATTTGATTGGTGATGTCAGAGGTCGTGGTGCAATGATTGCAATCGAAATTGTTAAGCCAGGAACAACTGAACCAGATCCTGATGTAACAACAAAAATTGTTAAAGCATGTCATGCTGAAGGAGTTTTGGTATTAACTGCTGGAACTTACGGAAATGTTTTGAGATTTCTTCCTCCCCTAGTAATTAGTGATGAATTACTAAATGAAGGACTTGATGTACTAGAAAAAGCTATCGCTTCAGCTAGTTAGTTTTTTTAAAAACGGCAAGATATGCAGGATGAATTGGAATTAATCTAGTAAGCCAAGCAGGAAAATGTGGCAAAAAAGAATCTCTTAAAGTTATCAGCCCATTTTCTTCAAACATTCTTCTAATTTCAGAACCCTTTGGCCTGTAAATGTGAGTTGGATCTGAGTCATATAAATATTTATATTCCCATTTATTGAATGCATTATTAATTGTTGGTAAGTGCACAAGAGTGATTCCCCCTGGATTAAGGGCTTCAGAGATTGCTTTTATTCCTGCAGCAGGATTTGGTAAATGTTCAATCACGTTTATGGCAAGAACTAGGTCAAACTTATTATCGAAAGCTACCCCGTTTTGTATATCAGCGACTTTAAATTCTCTTTGAGGAGATCTTTTTTTAGCAACTTCGATAGCGTGTTCGGAAATATCTGATCCACAAACCCTTTTGGCCGTATCAAAATAATCAAGTAGCCATCCATAACCACAACCGATATCCACTACGTGCGCATCTTGTAAGTCTCTTGAGCCATACTTAGCAAACATTTTTACCAATAAATTGTCGCGGATTTTATCTATTTTTGTTTGACTTGGATTTCCCAGTTCATCAGTTGCGCCATATAAATTTGCGAAATAATCCTTTGAGTCAAAAGTTTCATTGAAATTTTTAGGATCGTTATCATTTATATTCATTTTTACTCTTTACCTAAATAGCACTCGCTGCTAATTGTCCACAAGCCCCGTCAATTTCGCGGCCCCTGGTATCTCTAACTGTTACGGCTATATCTGATTGTTCAAGTATTTCCACAAATGTTTTTTCATCTTTTGGATCTGAGGCCGTCCACTTTGATCCAGGAGTTGGATTAAGCGGAATCAAATTCACGTGCACATCTTTTCCTCTTAATAAATTTGCCAGTTGTTTGGCGTGAAGAACCTGATCGTTGATGGATTTAATCATTGCGTATTCAATCGAAACTCTTCTTCCACTTTTTTCTGCATACTTCCAAGATGCATCCAATACTTCTTTAATTGGATATCTTTCGTTAATGGGCACGAGGGTATCCCTTAACTCATCTGTTGGTGCGTGCAAACTTACTGCCAACCGAACGGGTAATCCAAGTGCTGCTAAATCATTAATTCTTGGAACTAACCCCACAGTGCTAACGGTTATATTTCTGGCACTAATTCCTAATCCTTCTGGTGATTCATCATGAATTCGGTGAATTGTTTGCACAACGGCATTGAAGTTTGCCATTGGTTCACCCATACCCATGAAAACTATGTTGGAAAGTCTTGATGGACCATCGGGTAACAAACCTTGCGCTGCATATCTTGCACCCACTTGAACTTGGGCAACAATTTCTGCGGCTGAAAGATTTCGCTTTAATCCACCTTGACCAGTTGCACAAAATGGGCAAGCCATCCCACAACCGGCTTGCGAAGATATACAGATAGTTGTGCGATTTGGATAATGCATTAACACACTTTCAATTAACAAACCATCATGTAATTTCCACAAGGTTTTAACTGTGTTACCACCATCAGCTTTTTGAACTTTTAGCTCTGTTAATAACTTAGGAGTTAACAATTCTGAAATTCTTTGGCGATCTTCGGCAGGTAAATCAGTCCACTCTTGATAATTATCTGATAATTGCCCAAACCAATGTCGACTCACTTGATCTGCTCTAAATCCTGGTAAACCTAATTCTTCAGCAAACTTTTTTCTTTCCTTCAATGGAAAATCAGCAATATGTTTAGGAGTTTTTTTACGAGTACTTTCTTTTTCGTCTTCAATTATTTCTAACATTTAATTAAACCCCACAAATAATCCAAATAACACAAACGAGACAAGAGCATTTGGTGCCAGTGAATCTAGTCGATCAAACATTCCGCCATGGCCTGGAATTAAAGAAGAGAAATCTTTGATATCTAGTTTTCGTTTTAAGTAACTTTCGAATAAATCTCCGGCAGTACCAAAGATGGCTAAACTAATTCCTAAAATTATTGCCTGATTAGTAGTTATCTCAACAAAATATGGACCAACAAACACAGCAAAAACTGAAGCAAATATTAATGAACCAAGTAATCCTTCATATGATTTTTTGGGTGAAATACTTGGAGCGATTCGATGCTTACCGATCAACATCCCAGTTAGATAACCACCTGTATCACTAAGTGCTGTTATGGCAATAAATAAGAAAACTCTGCCGGCACCATCTTCAGTTCTTAACATCAACATTGCTAAGGAGCCAAAAACTCCAAGATAAGTGAATGTAAAAAATGAGATGCCAAAGATAGAGAAAAAACTGGACTCTTTTCTTGATAAATATGCAAAAATTATGTTAAGGACTAATGCACCCGCATAGGCAGTGACTAAACCTTGCACTCCATTAACGGCTGTCAATATTGTCATGGCGATGATTGAAATTGCTACCAAAGAATAGGAAATTTGAATACTCTTCTTTTCTGCCCATTGAGTTGATATTTCGTGCGAGGCCAACAGCAATGCGGCTAAAGCAAGAAATACAAAAACATATTTGTTGATAAACAGAGTTAAAACCACTAAAAGAATAAGTCCTAAACCAATAGCTGTTGCTAAAGGCAGATTCCTACCGGTTTGAATTTTTCCCACGATTGGACTTTAACCCAAATCTCATTAAAAAGAGGTTTTAATTAAACCTCTAGGAGTTCAGATTCTTTATGCTTAAGCACATCATCGATTGCGTGCACGCCTTTATTCGTAATTTCATCAAGTGCTTTCTCGGCTCTCTTGACTTCATCTTCACTGGCTGCGCCATCTTTTTTTGACTTATCAAGAGCATCTTTGGCATTTCTTCTAATATTTCTTATTGAAATTCTGGCATCCTCAGCTTTATTCTTTGCCACTTTAATAAATTCTCTACGGCGCTCTTCAGTTAGTTGAGGAATCGCAACTCTAATAATCCCACCATCATTTGATGGGTTGACACCTAAATCACTTTCTCTAATCGCTTTTTCAATTGCTTGAATAGCTCCTTTATCAAAAGGTGTAATTATGATCATTCTTGCTTCTGGTGTTTGAAAAGTTGCCATTTGATTTAACGGAGTTTGCGTGCCGTAGTAATCAGCAGAAATTTTATTGAACATAGAGGCATTTGCTCTGCCTGTTCTAATTGTTGCAAAGTCTTCCTTTGCAACTTCTATTGCTTTGTCTATTTTTAGTTGTGCTTCTTTAAGTATCGCATCGGTCATAATTAGGCTCCTTGAATTATGGTGCCAATATTTTTACCGGCAACAGCTTTGGCAATGTTGCCATCTTCTAATAAATTAAACACTACGATCGGTAAATTGTTATCACGACATAAACTTATTGCTGTTGCATCAGCAACTTTTAATCCTTTTTGCAAGACTTCGTCATAGGTTAATTTGTCGAATTTAACGGCACCAGGATTTTTCCTTGGATCAGAGTCATAAACTCCATCTACACCTTTGGCCATCAGCACAACTTCAGCACCAATTTCTAAAGCTCTTTGCGCTGCTGTTGTATCAGTGGAAAAAAATGGTGCTCCAAGTCCTGCACCAAAAATTACGACTCTTCCTTTTTCTAAATGTCGAATTGCTCTGCGCGGGACATAGGATTCTGCAACTTGGCCCATGGTGATTGCTGTTTGCACTCTGGTTTCAACTTTTTGTTTTTCTAGAAAATCTTGTAGAGCTAAACAGTTCATTACTGTTCCAAGCATTCCCATGTAATCTGCGCGGGCTCTATCCATACCGCGCTCAGATAACTGTGCACCACGGAAATAATTTCCACCGCCAATTACCACAGCAACTTGGGCGCCATCTTGAACAACTTCAGCAATTTGTCCGGCAATACTTGAAACAACGTCTGGATCAACACCTAATGCTCCACTTCCGGCAAATGCTTCGCCAGAAAGTTTTAGCAGGACGCGTCCATAACGTTTCGACATTTAGCTTTGGCCAACCTTGAATCTGGCGAACTGTTTAACGCTCACTCCATTTTCTTTCAGGTGTTCAGCAATAGTTTTTTTATTGTCTCTGACCCAGGCTTGCTCTAATAAGCAAAAGTCTTTGTAATAAGAACCGACTCGACCTTCAACAATTTTTGTGATTGCAGCTTCTGGTTTTCCTTCTTCACGAGCTGTTTGTTCAGCAACACGTTTTTCAGATTCAATTACTTCTGCTGGCACACTTTCGCGAGTTAAATAAATTGGCGCCATTGCAGCAATTTGTTGGGCAACATCTTTGGCAACTTGTTCATTTTCCTTGTCTAGTTGCACCATCGCCCCAACACCTGCTGGAAGTGAAGGATCTGGTTTGTGTAGATAGACAGAAACATATCCACCTGAGAATTGGGCAAATCTTCTTATTTCTACTTTCTCACCCATAAATGCATTTGCTTCATCTAATAACTGTTTCACTGATTTTCCATCGGATTCAATACTCATTAGCGCATCAACATCTTTAGGTTTGTTGCTCAAAATCAAATTAGCAACCTTATCTCCTAATTTGATGAAATCATCAGTCTTTGCCACGAAGTCTGTTTCGCAGTTAACTTCAACAAAAGCACCATCGGTCTTATTGCTAACTAAACCTGAAACTATTCCTGCAGAAGCATTACGACCTTCACGCTTACCAACATCTTTGGCACCTTTAACTCTTAAGAGTTCAACGGCTGCATTGAAATCGCCATTAGTTTCATCCAAGGCTTTCTTGCAGTCCATCATGCCCGAGCCAGTTTTTTCGCGTAACTTCTTTACATCTTCTGCAGTGTAGTTTGACATTTTGCTTTTATTTTCCTCTTCGAGTTTTAGTTAGTTACTTTTCTTCAGGTGTTGCAGCAGCTACTGCTTCTGCGACTGCTTCTGTGTTGCCAGCTAGTAATTCTTTTTCCCAGTCAGCTAAAGGTTCAGCAATTACTCCTGCTGCATCAGCATTCTTGGTTGAACGAAGTTGCAAACCTTCTGCCACTGCATCTGCAATTACTCTTGTTAAAAGAGATATTGATCTGATTGCATCATCGTTTCCTGGAATTGGGAAGTTAACTTCATCTGGAT
>DAIRXT010000017.1:0-14496 GCA_036819575.1 Candidatus Nanopelagicales bacterium
ATCAGAGGATACCAACCTGGACGTTTCAGTTTTAACGTTAAAGGTGGAAGATGTGAGCCTTGTTCTGGTGATGGAACTATTCAAATTGAAATGAACTTTTTACCAGATGTTTATGTACCTTGTGAAGTATGTCAAGGTGCTAGATATAACAGGGACACGTTAGAAGTTCATTACAAAGGTAAAACCGTAAGTGACGTTTTGAATATGCCAATTGAGCAAGCTTTAGTTTTCTTTGAATCAGTTCCAGCAATAGCTCGACACTTGAAGACTTTGGTTGATGTTGGATTGGGATATGTGCGCCTTGGTCAATCAGCACCAACTTTGTCTGGGGGAGAAGCCCAACGAGTAAAACTTGCTACTGAATTACAAAGAAGAAGTACAGGAAGAACAATTTATGTGTTGGATGAGCCAACAACTGGACTTCATTTTGAAGATGTTAGAAAGTTATTAGGAGTCTTAGAAAGACTGGTTGATTCTGGAAACACGGTTATTGTGATTGAACATAACCTTGATGTAATTAAAAATTCTGATTGGGTAATTGATATGGGTCCTGAAGGTGGATTTAGGGGAGGAACTGTCGTTGCTCAAGGAACGCCAGAACAAATTGCTAAATCATCTACAAGCTATACCGGTAAATACTTAGCCCAAATATTAAAGAATTCTCCAAGTAAAGCAGGCTAGAAGTGGCAGATCCATCGCTATACCGGCCAAAAAATGTTCCTGAATTACCAGGTGTTTACCGGTTTAAAACTGCAGATGAAACTGTAATTTATGTTGGCAAAGCAAAAAATCTAAAAAACAGATTAAACAGCTATTTCACTGATGTAAGTAATCTTCATCCCAGAACGGCCATGATGGTTAAAACTGCAGCCATGGTTGATTGGGTAACAGTACATAATGAAGTAGAAGCTCTACAACTTGAGTTTACTTGGATTAAAGCTTTTAATCCTCGATTTAATGTTCGCTTTAGAGACAATAAAACTTATCCATATTTGACTTTGACCTTGAAAGATGAATTTCCCCAAATTTCTGTAACAAGGGGCGCTAAGAAAAAGGGTAATAAATACTACGGACCCTTTACTCATGTTTGGGCCATTAGACAAACTATGGAACAAATAATAAAAGTTTTTCCAATTAGATCTTGTAAAGATACCGTTTATAGAAGACACCAATTAATGAAAAGACCTTGTCTTCTAGGAGATATCGAGAGATGTGCCGCACCTTGTGTTAATCGAGTAAATAAAGAGGAATACTCCTCCATAGTCAATAATGTTGTGAGTTTTCTCAACGGAAATACAAAATCAATATTCAAAGATTTAGAACAGCAAATGAACCTTGCAAGTGCTAATGAAGAGTTTGAGAAAGCGGCAAGATTTAGAGACAGATTAGGTGCTTTGACAAAAGTTGTTGAACTAAATGCGATTGTTTTTGATGACGAAACCGATGCGGATTTAATCGCCTTAACCTCTGATGATTTGCATTTATCAACTCAAATTTTTCATGTTAGACAGGGTCAAATTAAAGGTGAGAGATCATTTGTCTCTGATCGAATAGATCATAAAACTATGCCTGAGCATTTTGAGGATCTTCTCATTCAGTTGTATGGCGAACTCGAAGGAGATGCCATCCCCAAAGAAATACTCATTAATCAAGATTTAACTGAGATTGAATCTGTAACTAAGTGGATTTCAGATAATGCAAGAAAGACAGTTGAAATAAGAAGACCTCAAAGAGGTGATAAACGAAAACTTATGGAAACAAGTGAGAAGAATTCAGAGCAGAATCTGACCATGCATAAACTCAAAAGATCAGCTGACTTGTTAACAAGAACAAAAGCATTAGAAGAGTTGGCAAATAGTTTGGACCTGGACCAACCACCACTAAGAATTGAATGCATTGATGTTTCCAATATGTCTGGCACGAGCACTACTTCGTCTCTAGTTGTGTTTGAAGACGGAGTTGCTCAGAAGAAGCATTATCGAAGTTTTAATATCAAATCCTTTGAAGGTCAAGATGATCCAAGGGCAATCCATGAAACAGTTCTAAGAAGATACAGATATCTAGTTGACGGAGATGACTCTGAGAATAAATCTGACAAAAAAAGTTTTGCTTATCGACCAAGTTTGTTGTTAGTTGATGGTGGCCAAATTCAAGTAAATGCCGCTCGAGAAGCACTGGATGAACTAGGTCTTTCCGATATTGAAACGGTAGGAATTGCTAAAAGACTAGAAGAATTATGGAAACCAGGAGTTAAAGATCCAATTTTGTTGCCACGAAATAGTGAGGCATTGTTTCTGGTTCAAAGAATAAGAGATGAAGCACATAGGTTTGCAATCACAAAAACAAGAATGCGACATGCCAAGGCATCATTGGCTAGTGAACTCGATGGCATAAAAGGTTTAGGGGAGAAGAAGATTAAGACTTTGCTCGAATCGTTTGGTTCTGTGAACAATATTCGAGAACAAAGCCTGGCATCTTTAATGCAAGTACCAGGAATAAATGAAGACTTAGCAACCAAAATTTTAGATCATCTCAAAGATGTTCCCACTAGATTTGACCCTCTAACCGGGGAGATAATCAATTAGTCAGTTAATAGGGCAGACTAGGAACATGAACAACCCTGAAGTTCTCATTGTCTCTGGAATGTCTGGAGCAGGTCGATCAACTGCTGCGCGCGCTTTAGAGGATTTAGGTTGGTTTGTAATTGATAATCTTCCACCTTCAGTTTTAAAATCTGCTTTAAATGATGTAAAACTCCAAGGTGTTGCTACTCATATTGCCGTGGTTGTTGATGTTCGTGGTGGAAAACTTTTTGCCAATTTAGACAAAGCTTTAACTGAAGTTAAAAATGATAACTGGCAGGTAAGAGTTCTTTACTTAGAAGCATCTGATGTTTCTTTAGTTAGAAGATTTGAAGGCAGCAGACGACCTCATCCTTTACAAGGAGATGGACGAGTTCTAGATGGCTTTCAGAATGAAAGAAAGTTGTTAGGCGATTTAAGAGCAAATGCTGATGTTGTGATTGACACTTCAGATATGTCCTCGCCGGGTTTACGAACAGTAATTGAAAAAACATTTGAAAGTGATGTTGAAACATTTCAGGCAACAATTTTGTCTTTTGGTTTCAAATACGGGATCCCAGTAGATGCCGATTTTGTTTTTGATGCAAGATTTCTAGCCAATCCTTTCTGGGAAGAGGACCTGAAGAATCTCACAGGTTTGGATAAGAAAGTTCAAGATTTCGTCCTCCATCAAGATGGAGCAGAGAGATTTGCAAAAACCATAAATGAATTGATCAATACAACGACCCCTGGTTATGTTCGTGAGGGCAAAAAATATGTCACAGTTGCAATTGGTTGCACAGGCGGAAAGCATCGCAGTGTGACAATTTCAGAAAAAGTTGCACAACAACTACTTGCAGATGGTGCAAAAGTTCGAGTAGTTCACCGAGATTTAGGCAAGGAATAAGTAACAAAAGTTAGTTTTAGTAACTAATGTTACTAGTGTGACTCATTAAGTCTGTTTATCCAAAATAAATCTAAAACAATCTGACACGCCGTGTTTATTGTGTCAAAATAGGAAATATGGCAATGACAGCTGCAGTTAAAGATGAATTAGCAAGAGTTGAGTTAAATAAAACTTGTTGCCGAAAGGCAGAGGTTTCGGCATTGCTCCGCTTTGCAGGCGGATTGCACTTAGTAGCGGGCCAAATAGTTGTTGAGGCTGAACTTGATGCTGGTCAAATTGCTAGACGTTTAAGAAAAGACATCGTTGAACTTTACGGTCATGATGCTGAAATGTCAGTTTTGCAAGGTTCTGGAATTAGAAGAGGCGCTCGTTATGTTGTGCGCGTTGTGCAAGGCGGAGATGTTTTAGCTAAGCAAACAGGTTTGATCGATGCAGCAGGAAGACCAGTAAGAGGTTTGCCACCTTCTGTTGTTGGTGGCGGAATTTGTGATGCCGAAGCAGCTTGGCGAGGTGCTTTCTTGGCTCATGGTTCATTAACTGAACCAGGTAGATCAAGTGCTTTAGAAATTACCGCGCCTGGACCAGAAGCAGCCCTTGCTCTTGTTGGTGCAGCAAGAAGATTAGATGTTGTCGCAAAAGCTAGAGAAGTTCGTGGTGTTGATCGAGTTGTTATTAGAGATGGTGATGCAATCGGTTCACTGTTAACCAGACTTGGTGCCCATACTGCTGTGATGGCATGGGAAGAAAGACGCATGAGAAGAGAAGTGCGTGCCACAGCAAATCGTTTAGCTAACTTTGATGATGCAAATTTAAGACGAAGTGCTCAAGCAGCAGTAGCCGCAGGAGCAAGAGTTGCCAGAGCTATGGAAATTCTGGGTAATGAAATTCCAGATCATTTAAAAGCAGCTGGTGAATTAAGAATCACACATAAGCAAGCAAGCCTGGAAGAATTGGGCGCTTTGAGTGATCCACCTTTAACAAAGGATGCAATTGCAGGAAGAATCAGACGACTCTTAGCTATGGCTGATAAACGAGCAAATGAACTAGGAATTCCACCAACTGAAGCCTCTCTCACACCTGAAATGCTTGAAGGGTAGAATTAGTCACGGCAACGTCGCCAAAATGGCAGTAAAAGTTAAGTCCGCGTATCTATTATTCTGGAGTTGATTACTAAGTGGCAATTCGTGTTGGTATTAATGGTTTTGGTCGTATCGGAAGAAATTACATTCGAGTATTACAAGATCGTGCCGGTAAAGCACCTGAAGGAGCTTTGGCACAAATCATTAAGAAGAATGAACCAATTGAAATTGTTGCCATTAATGATTTGACCGATGTTAAGACTTCTGCACATTTATTGAAATACGATTCCACTTTAGGAAGATTTCCAGGCAAGGTTGATGTTGATGGAAATTCAGTTTTTGTTGACGGCAAAGAAATAAAAATCACCTCTCATAGAGATCCAGGCGAAATTCCTTGGGGAGATTTTGGTGTTGATTTAGTTATTGAATCAACTGGTGTTTTCACAGATGCCGATAAAGCTAAAGCTCACTTGAAGTCTGGTCCAAAAAAGGTTTTAATTTCAGCACCAGCAAAGGGTGAAGATATCACTGTTGTTTTGGGTGTTAATCACGAAATGATTGATCATGCTAAACATATTGTGATTAGTAATGCATCATGTACAACAAACTGTTTAGGACCAATGGCCAAAGTTATTCATGACACTTTTGGTATTGAAACAGGCTTGATGACCACAATTCATGCTTATACAAACGATCAGTCCACACTTGATATGCCTCACAAGGATTTGAGACGTTCTAGAGCAGCAGCAATTAACATGATTCCTACAACAACAGGGGCTGCAAAAGCTATTGGTTTAGTTTTACCTGAACTAAAAGGAAAACTTGATGGTTATGCCATGAGAGTTCCAGTACCAGTTGGTTCTGCCACTGATTTAACAGTTCATTTGAAGAAATCAGCCACAGCTGCTGATATAAACGCCGCACTTAAAGCTGCAGCAGATGGACCACTTAAAGGAATTCTTTCTTATTCAGAAGATCCATTAGTTTCAACAGACATAGTTCATGATGCACATTCATGCATTATCGATGGACAATTAACAACTGTGGCAGGAAACATTGCCAAGGTTGTTGGTTGGTATGACAACGAATGGGGATACTCAAGTCGACTAGTTGATCTAACTCAACTTGTTGGTTCAAATCTCTAATTCATTAATGAAAACTATTGACGATTTAGAACTAAACAATCAGCGCGTATTATTACGCGCTGATTTAAATGCTCCCATGAAGCAAGATGCAAATGGGCAAATGCAAATTACCGATGATGGTCGCTTAAGAGCAAGTGTCACCACAATAAATGATTTGAGAAAAAAGAATGCCAAGATAATTATTTTGGCTCACCTAGGAAGACCTAAAGGGGAAAGAAAACCCGAATTATCTCTTCAACCAATTGCTAAACGATTAGGTGAGTTAGTTGGCGTATCAATTAAGTTTATTGATGATCTAAACGATGCATCGACAATAAAAACTGTTAATTCCATGCAATCAGGTGAAATTGTCATGATTGAAAACATCAGATTTGAAAAAGATGAAACCAGCAAAGATCAATCAGAGCGACAAAGATTGGCCCAAAAACTTGCCCAACTTGGAGATGCATTTGTGATTGATGGATTCGGTGTTGTGCACAGAGAACAAGCATCCGTGACTGATATTGCAAGATTACTTCCTAAGGCATCTGGTCGCCTGGTGCAAGCGGAACAAAAAGCTTTTGACAGAGTTTTAAATAATCCTGATAGACCCTATGTTGTGGTCTTGGGAGGATCGAAAGTAAGTGACAAGCTTGGTGTGATTAATAATTTAATTACAAAAGTAAACAAGATTTTAATTGGTGGGGGAATGGCTTTCACGTTTCTCAAAGCCCAAGGCTATGAAGTAGGAGATTCATTACTTGAAGTAGACAGAATTGAAGAAGTAAAACAATTACTGCTCACAGCAAAAGAAAAAAATGTTGAAATTGTGTTACCAATTGACATCGTTATCTCAACGTCTCTTGATGGAACAAGTCCAGTTTCAGAAGTGGATTTTGATAAAATTCCTGTTGGTCAAAAAGGATTAGATATTGGGTCTAAGACTGCAGAATTATTTGCAGACAAGATACGTGATGCAAAAACTGTGGTCTGGAATGGTCCAATGGGAGTCTTTGAAGTAAATGCGTTTGCTAAAGGCACAAAAACTGTTGCCCAGGCATTGGCAAACAGTGCTGCATATAGCGTTGTGGGCGGTGGAGATTCAGCTGCTGCAATTCGTTTACTAGGACTTGATGAATCAAAGTTCGATCACATCAGTACTGGTGGCGGAGCGTCACTGGAACTACTTGAAGGAAAAGTTCTCCCAGGATTAGCTGTATTGGAAGAGGTTTAAATGACTAACGAATCAAGAAAACCTGTCATGGCAGGTAATTGGAAGATGAATATTAATCATCTTGAATCAATTGCTTACGTTAACAAGATGGCTTTTTCTCTTATCGAAGCTGATTATGCCCGTACCGAAGTTGTTATTTTCCCACCATTTACCAATATTCGTTCAGTCCAAACTGTGATCGATGCAGACCATTTAGCAATCACTTATGGCGCTCAAGACATCAGTGCTCACGATTCAGGTGCTTACACCGGTGAAATAAGTGGATCAATGTTAAAGAAATTAAGAGTTACATATGCACTAATTGGTCATAGCGAAAGACGTGCTTACCATCACGAAACCGATGAAAGTGTTAACGCCAAAGTAAAAGCTGCCATAAAAAATGACCTCATTCCAATGATTGCTGTTGGGGAAACATTAGATATTAGACAAAGTGGAAATGCTGTTGAGCACACTTTGACTCAAATTCAAGGCGCTCTCAAAGATGTTAGATCTAATTACGTATCTGAATTAGTAATTGCGTATGAACCTGTGTGGGCAATTGGTACAGGAGAAGTCGCAACTCCTCAAGATGCACAAGATATGTCACTTGCCATTAGACAAAAAGTTGCCAAACTTTATTCTCAAGATGTGGCAGACAAAGTTCGTATTCTTTATGGCGGTTCAGTAAAAGCTGGAAACGTTAAAGCCATTATGGAGCAACCAGATGTTGATGGAGCCCTAATTGGTGGAGCAGCCTTAGACCCAGATGAATTCCTACGCATAATTAGATGGCCCGATCAGCCTTAAGCCTGTGACTCACTAGGTCCCGGGACCTTAAATTGTCAGCACCAAGTCGTATCCTTAAAGTAAGAATCAAATAGAAAGGAAAGATAAGAAACAAAATGACAATAATCTCTTGGACTCTGGGTGTCATTTTAATAATTTCTAATCTTTTATTAATTCTTTTAGTTTTGTTACATAGAGGCCGTGGCGGTGGTCTTTCAGATTTGTTTGGTGGAGGATTTAGTTCATCATTAGGTGGATCTTCACTAGCTGAAAGAAATCTAGATCGTTTCACAATTGCAATTGGTTTAATCTGGACTGCAAGTGTTATTGGTCTTGGTTTAGTTTTAAGCGCTTAAACAACAAAGGAGTAATAAATGGCTGGTGGTAGTGCAATCAGAGGAAGTCGCGTTGGCGCAGGCCCAATGGGAGAAGCAGAGCGCGGAGATGCAGCACCACGAGTTCGTTTATCTTTTTACTGCGCACATGGTCATGAAAGTAGACCAGCCTTTGCAGTAGATGCACCAATTCCTGATACTTGGGATTGCCCAAGATGTGGTTGGCCTGCCGGTCAAGATCAAGACAATCCACCAAAGCCAGTCAAAAATGAACCATATAAAACTCATTTAGCTTATGTAAAAGAACGTCGTGATGATAAAGATGGCGATGCTATTTTGGCAGAAGCAATCGATAAATTACGTGGCGATCGTTAAGAAGTTATTTTCTTAACTCTTTTGCTTTCTTAACAATATTTTCAACTGTTATACCAAACTCTTGGTATAACAACTCTGGTTTGCCACTTGCTCCATAACGATCAAGTCCAATCACAGCACCTGCTAAGCCCACAAATTGATACCAACCAGCACTTGAACCTGCTTCAATAGCAATTTTTGCGGTCACGTTTTTCGGCAATACTTTTTCTTGATAAGAACTAGGTTGGGCCAAGAACCATTCCACACACGGCATGGAAACAACTCTGGTGCTAATTTTTTGAGAATTTAACTCTTTTTGAGCATCAAGTGCAAGATGAACTTCAGAACCTGTAGCAATCAAAATCACTTCAGGATTTGCATCAGGTGCATCTAACAAAACGTAACCACCTTGCTTTGCGTTTTGCGCTGATGCGTAAATATTTCTATCTAAAGTAGGAATGTTTTGGCGGGTAAGAACAATTCCTGCAGGTTTTCTGTCTTCTAATATCTTTAGCCAACTAACACTTACTTCATTAGCATCGCAAGGTCTAATCACTGAAAAACCAGGGATTAGACGCAAAGCCCATAGTTGTTCAACTGGTTGATGTGTTGGACCATCTTCACCTAAGCCGATTGAATCATGAGTCCAAACATAAGTCACTGGAAGTTGCATCAAGGAAGCTAATCTGATTGCTGGTTTCTGGTAGTCACTAAAGATCAAAAATGTTGCACCAAAAGGTCTAGTGAATCCATAAAGAGCCATGCCGTTCATGATTGCTGCCATGGCATGTTCTCTGATACCAAAATGCAAATACTTTCCACCAACGGATGAATCTGGGATGGAAGAGTTTAGTTTCTGCATAACCTTGGCGTTTTTCAGAGCAACGCCATTGCTTTCAGCTAAGTCTGCTGAGCCACCAACTAATTCAACTAACTTGTTGGATAACTCATTTAGAACAGTTCCACCACTTTTTCTGCTGGCAACACTTACACCAGGTTCAAACTTTGTGATGAAGGATTCTAGATCAGGAATCAATTCAGACTTTTCTAATCTTGCATAATCTTTTGCTAATTCAGGATTGCCAAGTGCCCAAGTGGTGAAATCTTTTTTCCATTTATCTAGTTTTTGATTACCAAGTTCTTTAGTTTTTCTGGTGTAATCGAGGACATCTTGTGAAACATCAAAGGACTTATCTGGATCAAAACCTAGATTCTTTTTGGTGAGTTTTGTTTCATCTAGACCAAGAGGTGCTCCATGAGAAGCAGCGGTGTTACGCGCATTTGGCGCTGGCCATGCAATAACTGTCTTTAAACGAATAAAGCTTGGTTTACTAGATTTTCTAGCTAATTCAATTGCCTTAATAAGGTTTGGAATATCAACTTGTCCATCTTGTGCCAATTCGACACTGTGTACATCCCAGTCATATGAGCGGTATCTGGCCACAACATCCTCAGTGAAAGCAAGTGAAGTATCGCCATCAATGCTTATTGAATTGTCGTCATAAATAACGATGAGATTTGCTAAGCCAAGGTGACCTGCGATTGAGGAGGCTTCAGAAGTAACACCTTCTTGTAAATCACCATCACTTGCTACAACGTAGATGAAATTATCAAAAATACTTTCATTATGGGGAGCCTTTTGATCAAAATAGTTACGCCAATACCTTGAAGCAATCGCCATACCAACTGCTGATGACAAACCTTGACCTAGTGGTCCAGTTGTCATCTCTACACCTTTTGTATGAAGATATTCAGGATGTCCTGGAGTTAAACTGTTCATCTTTCTAAAATTCTTTAAATCATCAAGTTCTAACCCATAACCGTTGAGAAAAAGTTGGGTGTATAAAAGCATGCTGGCGTGACCACAAGAAAGAATAAAACGATCTCTTGCAAACCATTCTGGATTATTTGGAGCATGATTCATAAATTTGTTGAACAGTAAATGAGCAACTGGTGCTAAAGCCATCGCAGTTCCGGGATGGCCGTGACCAGCATTTTCGACAGCATCAAGTGCTAGTGCTCGGGCTACCTTTACTGATTTTTCATCCAAATCAGTCCAGCTGAGATTACTCATGATTTATATGTTCCAGTTCTCGTGACCTTCTAAACTTAGCCTAATGAGTGATGAGTCACATAAACCATCGCACGCGCCAAAATGACTATTCAGGTAGCGTTGTATTTAACATGAATCCCATATCAAAAACCACTTTCGAAGAATCTGTGAAAGTAGATTCATTTTCATTATTTTCCAGTATTAAAAATTACGTAGCGCTGACAAAACCAAGAATTATTGAACTTCTGCTTGTAACAACTGTGCCTACCATGTTTCTTGCCTCCAACGGTTGGCCAGATTGGTATTTAGTAACCGCCACACTTATTGGGGGAGCACTTGCTGCAGGTGGAGCAAATGCATTGAACAACGTTGTTGATCGAGACATTGATGCACTAATGGATCGAACAGCTCATCGTCCACTGGTCACTGGGAAAGTTTCCATAAGGGGTGCCACAGCTTTAGGTATTTCTCTTTCTTTGATGTCAGTCATTTGGTTGGCTAGCCAGGTCAATACTTTGTCAGCAGTCTTTGCTGCAAGTGCGATAATTTTTTATGTTTGCGTTTATACCTTACTTTTAAAAAGACGAACCTCATCAAACATAGTTTGGGGAGGAGCAGCCGGTTGTTTTCCAGTTTTAATTGGCTGGTCAGCTGTTACAAACTCAATTAGTTTGGCGCCACTTGTTTTATTCTTAATTGTTTTTTGGTGGACACCACCTCATTACTGGCCTTTATCAATGCAATACCGAAGTGATTATGAAGCAGCAGGAATTCCAATGTTGCCAGTTGTTGCCGATCGACAAAAAGTAGCAAGTCAAATTCTTATTTATTCTTGGATCATGGTTATTACCACTTTGATTCTTCCTTTAGTCAGCGATCTTTCTCCGGTTTACATAACTGGGGCCTTGATTTTGAATGTGATTTTTTTGAGAGAGGTTTACCAATTAAGAAAAAGAGCTCGAGGTCAAGACTTAGAGATTAATCCCATGAAATTGTTTCACTGGTCAATAACTTACTTGGCTTTGTTGTTTTTCCTAATTGGCCTAGATCCTTTACTTAGTTTCTAGCATGAAGATTGCTTACGTTGTTGGAAATGAAAATCCACAAGATCCTGATCCAGATTTAGACATTCCTTTTGCTAAGACTGCGGCGGAAGCGTTAAAGATTGATCTGGTTTTCGCTAATTGGAACGATGAACAAATAAACTGGTCTGATTTTGATGCAGCTGTTATTCGATCTACTTGGGACTATGTACCAGTTCGAGACAGGTTCCTAAAGAAGACTAAAGAAATTTCAAATGAAACTAAACTGTTTAATCCTCATGATGTCATGAGTTGGAATACCGACAAAAAATATTTACTTGATTTAGAAGCCAAAGGTGTACCTATAATTCCTACGAAATTTGTACACAATGTTGAAGAAGCTAAAGATGCTATTTCTTGGGCTTTTGACAAAGCAAATTCCATTGCGATTAAACCAACCGTGGGAGCAGGGGCTCGATTAGCGGGCAAAGCAAACTCTGTGCCAGAAGCTTTTACGTTTGTTGAAGAAATCTTAAAAGTAAATAGAGTGGCGATGATTCAGCCATATGTATCAAGTGTTGACGAAGAGGGCGAAAAAGCAATCATAATCATTAATGGTCAAATTAGTCATGCGGCTAGAAAAGTTCCAGCTTTGACTATTGGAGGACATGGTGATGCGGCAGGTGCTCTAGAAGTAACCGATGAAATTGTAGAAATTGTTAGAACTGTGTCAGAGGCAATTAGGGAATGGGATGATTTACTTTTTGCAAGAGTTGATGTTGTGAGATTAGATAACAAATTAGTTTTGATGGAATTAGAACTTACTGAGCCTTGGCTATTTATGCAGTTTCGACCAGAGGCAGGAATTGATTTATTTAAGGCGCTTGAGAACAGAATTTCCTGAGAATAGAGATAGTTTTACTATCCAAATCCAAGTTATAACTGCCCCTAAAACGTGAAATGAAACTAAAAGCCAAGGAAGATTGGCAAACCATTGAGAGTAGCCAATTACTCCTTGGATAACACTAATTAGTAAAAGAGCATTCGCTGTTTGTTTCAGTTGTTTAGATTTGGCATCAACTTGACTTATAATTCTTAAACCAATTAGCAAACCAAGAAAGAGCAATACAGAATCGGCGTGGAGCCAAGCTGCAACTCTGATATCAAGATCAAATCGTGCTGCAATTTCATCACCCGAATGAGGTCCAGCACCAGTTGTGATCGTTCCTAAAACAATAACGACAAAACCAATAAATGTGATTGTCTTTATGTAGTTGTCAACCAAAGTTGACAAGGCGTTCAAATTCTTGCCGTTTTTGAAGTAATCATGAATCTTGACTGAAATAGCAACCAAGACAATAGATAAAAGAAAATGTGCCATCACAGTGAAAGGATTCAGTCCGGTGAGAACTGTTACTCCACCTAAAATCGCTTGCAGGATTGTTCCGATCACCGGAAGACTTGACCAAATAATTATTTTTCGTTTTTTGTGCCTTATGGCAACAATTAGCAGTGCAAGTGCAACACCAAATACAACGAAAGTTAATAACCTGTTTCCAAACTCAATGAACTTATGAAAACCTTCAACTTGCCCTGCGACAGGAATTAAAGAACCTGGAGCACAATCTGGCCAGGTGGGGCAGCCCAATCCGGAACCCGTAAGTCGCACCACGGCTCCGGTGACAATGATTCCTGATTGCGTGATGAGGTTGGCAAAAGCAATTCGGCGAGCAATTCGGGAAAAAGTCTGTGATTTCATGATGTCTTTTAAGTCTAGAGACACGTCAAAGTTGCACCATTCGAGGAAATAGGCAACACTAGGGTTATGGAATTCAAGACTGTAGGCAGAGACCGTTTGGCTCGAGAGTTACTCAAGTCCGGCCCGATAACTGCTAGTGATCTAGCTGATTGCCTGGGCATTAGTGCTGTGGCCGTTAGAAAACATCTTGACGACATGGAATCCAAAAGTCTTGTTGAATCTCATGAAATTGCACCATTTGGTCCAGCCAAACCAAAGGGCAGAGGAAGACCAGCAAGAGTTTATTCACTAACTTCGCAAGGAAGAGATTTTTTTGAAAACCAATACCAAGCACTAGCTCAAGATGCTGTGAGCTTTATGGCTTCGACCTACGGCAACAAAGTTGTTAAAGAATTTGCGATGAGCCGTGCTAATGAAATGTTAAAAAAGTACGGAACCAAAATTAATCAGAAACAATCTGTTCAGGAAAAAGTTGAAGTTTTATCAAATAGCTTGTCCCAGGATGGATTTGCTGCCACAACTGAAAAAGGTTCAGGCCCAACAAATACAATTCAGCTTTGCCAACACAATTGTCCTATAGCCCACGTTGCTGAAAAACACCCAGAATTTTGTGATGCTGAACTTGAAGCATTCAATGAATTACTCGGAGTAAATGTAACAAGAATATCTACAATTGCTAATGGTGGAAATATTTGCACATCATTGGTAAGCACTCTGTCTAAAAATGCAGTTTCATCAGCCCAGCAACATAAGGAGAAAAAATGACAATAGCCCGCCCTGAATTAGATGGTATTGGTAATTATGAATTCGGTTGGCACGATAAAACTGATGCTGGCGCAAACGCTAAGCGTGGACTAACAGAAGACGTTGTAAGAGACATCAGCCAGAAGAAGAACGAACCTGCCTGGATGCTTGAAACAAGATTGAAAGCTTTAGCAATGTTTGAAAAGAAACCTTTGCCAAATTGGGGTGCCTATCTTGGTGGAATAGATTTCGACAATATTAAATATTTTGTTCGCTCAACAGAGAAACAAGCAACATCTTGGGAAGAATTACCAGATGATATTAAAAATACCTATGATCGATTAGGAATTCCAGAAGCTGAAAAGAAACGCCTAATTGCAGGGGTTGCAGCACAATATGAAAGTGAAGTTGTTTACCACCAAATTAGAGAAGACCTTGAAAAAGAAGGAGTAATTTTCCTTGATACTGACACTGCTCTAAAACAACACGAAGATGTGTTCAAAGAGTATTTCGGTTCAGTAATTCCATCTGGAGATAACAAATTTTCAGCTCTTAACAC
>DAIRXT010000018.1:0-13922 GCA_036819575.1 Candidatus Nanopelagicales bacterium
TACAAGTCATCAAATGCGACTTTGAACTTAATTAGATCTTTTTCCCAAGATGGTTCAGCTGATTTAAGAATGGTTCATGCTTGGAACAGAGATTTCGTTGCTAACTCTGATTCTGGTAAAAAATATGATCAACTAGCAAAAGATATTGATCGCGCATTAGCTTTCATGCACGCATGTGGAGCTGATCCTGTTGAATTTAGATCAGTTGAATTCTTCACAGCCCATGAAGCTTTATTACTAGATTACGAAAAAGCAATGTCTAGAACTGATTATGTAACTGGTAGAACTTATGACACATCTGCCCATTTCTTATGGATGGGAGAGCGAACTCGTGAACCAAATGGTGCACATGCTGAGTTCATGTCTTCAATTCAAAATCCAATTGGTTGCAAAGTTGGACCAAAAGCTGATCCACAAGATGTTGTGAAGATGGTTCAGAAATTAGATCCAGACAAAACCCCAGGCAGATTAACTTTAATTAGTCGCATGGGTGCTGGAAATGTTATGGAGAAATTACCTCCCATAATTCAAGCTGTTGAAAAATCTGGTCATCCGGTTATTTGGGTTTGTGATCCAATGCATGGAAACACTAGAGAATCTGAGTCTGGTCTTAAAACTCGTGAGTTCAGTGATGTTTTAAGTGAAATTAAAGATTTCTTTGCAGTTCATCGCCAACTTGGCACCCATCCAGGGGGAATGCATATTGAATTAACTGGAGATGACGTAACTGAATGTATTGGTGGAATTTCTGGGGTTATGGAAAAAGACCTACCAATGAGATACGAAACAGCTTGTGACCCAAGGCTAAATAGAGTTCAGGCCTTGGAATTAGCATTCCAAGTAGCAGAAATGCTTGCCAAATAACAAAAGTTAAGTAGGTTTGAAAGCCAGATGAAGAAAAGCACCCAAATCATTCTTGGCTCAGTTCTTGCTTTATTAGTCGTAAGTGTCATCGCTAGTGCTGCATTGTCGAATTATCGAGCAAATCGTATTGATTCAATCTTGAATCCCAAACCCAGCGCATCAGCAGATGATGGGATAGTCACAATCGACAAAATGGTTGTCACAATTTTGAACGGAACTAATAGAGAAGGACTGGGCACAAGACTTGCCTCAAGATTAGAAACCTTCGGTGTTTTTGTGACAAAAATTGATAACTATAAAAAAAGAAACATTGCTACCAGTGAATTGCTCTATAAACCTGAAGCTTTAGAAGCAGCCACAAAGCTGGCACAAGTTGCAGGTATTCAAAAACTAACTCCTTACCCTGCTTTTGAAGCAGACGAATTTGCCACCATCATCACTGGTTATGACTTACCCGAACCATTTCCTGAACAAATTGATTCAACTGGAACCCAGCCCTAAATGAAGTTGTTAACTCATGAAATCCCCACACCATGGGGAAAAATTGCCACCGTAGTTGATGTCACGAATAAGCCAGTTGTTGTCGGTGCAGGATTCAAACCTTTAACAAAATTGATTAAGCAATTGCCCCAAAAGTATTTGGAATTTGATTTTAAAAAAGACTCAAAATTACTAGGTGTAACAAACATTGTGCAGAACTGGATTGATGGAGATCTGGATGCTTTTTCTGAATTAAACGTGCTACAGCAGGGAAGTGAATTCAATCAGAAATGTTGGAAAGCTTTAAGAAAAATTAAAGGTGGCAAAGCAATCACATATGCACAATTGGCAAAAAATGCTGGAAACATCAAGGCAGTTCGTGCTGCAGGATCAGCGTGTGGGAAAAATCTCATTGCTCCATTTGTGCCTTGTCACCGTGTAATTAAAACTGGTGGGGCTATTGGTAATTATGGGTTTGGAATTTCCCTCAAGAGAGCATTATTAACACACGAAGGTATTCACAACTGGCACTAACACGATTCACCTAATTCGGGCAAGTGTTGTAGCCTCAAAGCATGACGACGTTAATACGCCGCCCTTCCCGTTATTTACTAATCGGGGTCTTGGTCGCCTTGATTTCAACCCACATAGTTTCTACTGCTGAAGCCACACCCAATTCTCTTGCCATTGCTATGGAAGTTCCTGGTTATCCAGGTAAAGACAAATTAACAGCGGGTGTAAATAATTCAAGTGTGAAAAAAGTTCAGGAAGCTTTGATTGAACTTGGCTATGAGATAACCACAGCTAATGGAAAATATGGTCCTTCTACTACTAAAGCAATTTCTGCATTTTATAAAGATTTAGGCGATTCAGATGATGGAACTTCTCTAGGAAAAATTGGGTGGAGAAAGATATTTGAAGCATTAGAGGAACAACGAGATAACGAAAAAATCGCAGAGCAAGTTGCTGCTCAGCCTGTTGCTGTTGATCCTGCGTTAGCGGCAGTAATAGCTGAAACTGCTGGGGCATCTATTGATAGAAGTAGGAAAACTAAAGTTGTTAAGTTGTCTAGGAGCAAAAAGAAAATTGTGGCTAAATACAAGGGAGACATAACCTTAAGTAAAGATGCAAAACTCTATCGAGATGCTCGAGAGTTAATTCCCTTTGAAGTTTGGCGAGCTAGTGCCTTTACCCGCTACATTTCCATGAAAGAGTCCCATAGAAACTGCAAGGCAGTTAACCGAACTGGAAAATATCGCGGAAGATGGCAAATGAGTTCTGCATTCTGGAAAACCTATGGGGGCAAACAGTTTGCTTCCAAGCCTGAAAAGGCAAGTTGTCGAGACCAAGACTTAGTTGCCTATAACGGATGGATCGTTCGAGGATGGGCTCCGTGGTTGTTTTAAAGGGTGCAATAGTTGACTAAGTTTTCCTACATTGGCGTATTGGTTTTCATCTTATTTGGAACCGTTTGGCTTGAAGTTGTGTTACAAGCCCGAGTGCTAAGAAAAATCAAGAGATTGATTTTAACTCTTATTCCAGTTGTTACTTTGTATGTTATTTGGGACTACTACGCAATCATTAATGATCATTGGTTTTTTGATCCAACAAAGACAACAGGAGTAATTCTTATCGGATTTCTACCTTTGGAAGAATTACTCTTTTTCATCGTGGTTCCAATTGCTTCACTCTTATCCTTTGAAGCAGTCAGATCAATAAAACAAGAAAAAGCCGGTGATGAAAAATGACCTACATCCAAATAGGAATCATTTATTGCCTTTTAGCTTTTGTCACTGATTTTTATATCTTGAAAACAAAAGTCTTAAAACTAAGAATGTTTTGGTTAAGCTATGTAATCGTATTATTCTTTCAATTTATTACCAACGGAGTTTTAACTAGGTTCTTAATTGTTAGGTATAACGATTTTGCAATTATTGGGGGAGACTACACAACTAAGACTCCACCACTAATTGGTGATGGCAGATTATTTTACGCACCAGTTGAAGATGTGTTTTTTGGTTTCTCGATGATTTTGTTCACAGTTTCAATTTGGATTTGGTTGGGCAGAAGAAATATTCAAAAGTTACCAATTTCTGGACCTCCACCAAGATGGTGGCCAAAAGGACATTGGTACGGAACTAAAAAATAATTTAAATAACTTTAGCTATTCCTTGAATGTGTCCTTGCCCAAATTCTTTTCGGGCTTTAATTCCTTGACGCCAAGCTGGCAGTGCAACTTTTAGTCTTTGTGTCATTGAAACTTTGGCACGTTTTTTGAATACTTCGTAATCAATTTCCTCCACTGCATCAACAATTCCGCAATAAAGAATTCTCGCTGCTTCGATGCAAGGCCTAGATGAGGGGTGTAGAAATTCAATGCCAGATCTTGATTTTTCTTCCAATTGTTTAACTCTTTGAATTTGGAACTTTAAAGCATCTTTAACGTTCTTATCTGCAACTCTTTTTTCCAAATAGGCTCTATCAACACCAAATGTGGCCAGCTCTTCCATTGGTAGATAAATTCTTCCTCTAGTTAAATCCTCTGATACATCTCGAACAAAGTTAGCTAGTTGAAATGCTATTCCTAAATCTTGTGCTCTTTCATAAGCTATTTGAGACGTTGGTTCCAAAATTGGCACCATTTGTAATCCAATTACTGCAGCAGAGCCATAAACATATTCGTGCAGATCTTTAAAAGTTTGATATTGCCTAATAGTTAAATCCATTCGCATGGAGTGCAGAAAGGCTTCAAATAAATCGTTAGGAATTTCCCATCTATTCACTGTGTCAACTACAGCTTTACAAATTGGATCATCAGATCTACCACGTTTTAGATCTCTGAGGAAATCATTACCCCAATTAACTAACCAATCAGATTTTTCTTGGTCAGTTAATGTGCTAGATAAATCATCAACTATTTCATCTGCGTAACGTGCAAAACCATAAAGTGCATGAACATAAGGTCTTTTTCCTGGTGGTAATAAAAGTGTGGCTAAGTAATAAGTTTTTCCATGTTTTGAATTAAGTTTTCGACATCTTTCATATGACTCCTGCATCGCAGGATCAGTTATACCTGAAGCAATTAATTCACGTTTTGACACTTTTAATATTTTCTATTGGCCCTGGAATTATAATTTTTATCTTTTCCTAAAATTCTTTCAGCAGCAAGGCGCCCACTAATCAAAACCATTGGCACACCCACACCAGGTTGGGTTCCAGATCCTGCAAAAACAACATTTTCACCCCACATGTTTCCTGGTCTAAATGGTCCAGTTTGTAAGAAAGTGTGAGCTGCAGCAAATGGTGCACCATTTTTCATTCCTTGTTGTTCCCATTCCAGTGGACCTGTTACATGTTCGACTTCAATGTTTTCTCCAAAGCCTTCATAGCCACGTTCTTCCAAAACTCTTACCATTTCATCTCGGTATCTAGGAGTTTCTTTAACCCAATCAATATCTGAACCAGTATTTGGAGTTGGAAATAATACGTAATAAATTTCTTTACCTTTTGGTGCTAAATCTGGATCGGAAAGTGTTGAATTTGTGACCAACAAACTTGGGTCTTTCATAAATTGACGTTTCCCAATTAAGTCATCAAATACACCCTTCCAGTCTTTACCAAAATGGATGTTGTGATGAGCAATACCTGGATATTTCTTTTTACTTCCTGCCAATAAGACCATGGCAGAAGGAGAGTATTTAAGTCTTTTCACAGACCAAGGCACATGGTCAAGTAAATTTTCGTAAGCAACAGGTAAATCTGGGTTTAGTACTACTACATCTGCAGCAATTCTTTCGCCAGTTTTTGTAATTACAGCAGTGGCGCGATTGCCACTTTTTTCAACCTTTGTAATTTCAGTGTTGTATTTAAATTCAACTCCATGTTTTTCAGCAGCAGCAGCTAAAGCTCTTGGAACTGCATGCATTCCACCTTTAGGGAAAAACACTCCCGCAACTGAATCCATGTAAGCAATAACTCCATAGATTGCTAAAGCTTGATAGGGAGAAAGTCCTGCATACATGGCTTGGAATGAATAAACTCTTTCAGTTCTAAAGTCCTTCAAATACTGTTGCGCTTTTGGAGCAAGTTTTCTAAAACCACCTAAAGCAATTAATTTGGCTAGATTTGGAGTTAAAAGATTTAGGGGAGAATCAATATTTCTGTCGATAAAATCTTTCATTTCATATTGATAAAGCTTTGAAACAAAGTCAACGTACTTTAAATAACCTTTGGCCTCTTCAGCGCCAATTACTTCTTCAATTTCTTGTGCCATTCGTTGTGGATCAGCGTGAACATCTAATTTGGAACCATCGTGATAATAAGCTCGATATAAAGGTGCTACAGGTTCTAACTCCAACCAGTCGTGCATGTTTTCGCCAACACAATCAAATGCATCGGCAATTAAATCTGGCATTGTTAAAACAGATGGTCCAGTATCAAAGTGGTAGCCATCTTTAACTAATAAACCATTTCGTCCACCTGGAACTGATTCTTTTTCAATAACTGTTACTTTTCGTCCCTTACCTGCTAAACGAAGAGCAGTTGATAAACCTGCTAAACCTGCACCAACAATGACCACATGATCAGTTGGACCCTTAACGGTTCGCATGCGACCTGGAATCAATCTGGTTGGTGAATAGCTCATGGTCATACTCTTCTAGAAGTTGCGGCAAGTGCCAACTCGGAAAACGCTTCCTTAGCCTGGGCTGTGATATTTGCCTCAGCCAAAGCCTTTTGAGATTGGTCAAAAAGTGAAGAAATCATGTTTTCGACTTCCCTTAGCGCACCTGTTTGGGTAACGACTTCCCGAAGTTTTTCAACCCCTGCTAAATCTAAGTCTTTTCCAAAATTGTCATCAAGAATTTGTTTCTGGCTACCGTTTGCTTTTTGGTAAGTCATTTCAATTAACACTGTTCTTTTACCTTCTCTTAAATCATCACCAGCAGGTTTACCTGTTTCTGAAGGATCACCAAATACACCCAAAACATCATCTCTTAATTGGAATGCTTCACCTAGTGGTAATCCGTAATTTGTGTAGCTTTGCAAAATTTGTGAATCATCTGTTGCCAGAGCTCCACCTAAATGAAGTGGTCTTTCAATTGTGTATTTAGCCGATTTATATCTAATTACATTTAGTGCATTTTCAATAGATCCACCACCACGAGCCTGCTCAAAGATATCTAAATATTGTCCTGCCATTAATTCAGTTCTCATTAAGTCATAAATCCTTTTGCCTCTAAATAGGGAAGTGGCATCAAGTTTTGAATTCATTAACATTTCATCAGCCCAAGAAAGCAATAAATCACCTAACAAAATGGCTCCACCGCCACCAAATTGTTTCTTGTCACCTAACCACTTGGAGTCTTGATGCATAGTTTCAAAACGTTTATGAATTGAAGGTTTACCTCTTCTAGTATCTGAAGCATCCATTACATCATCGTGAACTAAAGCGCACGCTTGTAGTAATTCAAGAGCTGTTGCTGCAGAAATAATTTCTTGACAATCTTTTCCACCAGCACCGATATATCCCCAATAACAAAAAGCTGCTCTTAATCTTTTTCCACCAGAAAGAAATTCGTGAGCAAAATCAGCTAAGGGATCAAGGGATGGTGAAACTTTATTCAGCGTGGGTCTTTGGTCTTTGATGAATTCATCCAAGCATTCTTGAACACGAGGACGTATCTCTAATGCTTTCATTGGTAAAAAGAGATTATCGGATTCTTCTAGATTTGATAACAGTTGCAATGTTGGCTATGAGACCAAGGGAACCTAATAGTTGTTTAAAAGAGGATCTTCCGCCAATAATTGCCACAACTGGAAGCAAATAGGTACCAATAAAAGTTCCTGCTCTAACGGCTAAATCTTCATCTAGTTCAGGGATTTCAACACTTGCCATTTTAGAAGCAACACCACTTCCATCAACTACACTAACTTTAAATCCAGTGGCAGTTAATTCTTTAACCCAAGCTCCGCCTTCAAATTTTTCGTTTGCAACTCTGGTGTGACCTGCCATTGCGCTATAAGCATTTCGAGTGATGACCAAGAATGCAGCATCAATTTCGGTGCCATCGTTTTCATTTAAAGGAGTTGGTAAAGATAACAAAAAGTTAGCAATAACAGCTGGTTCTGTCTTATTTAGAATAGTTGGCTGAACCAATACTGCATCAAGATTGTTTTCTTGCAAGCAATTAATACTTAGTGCAACAGCATCGGGGGTAAGTTTTATTCCGGGTTCAATAAAAACTAAATAGTCCCCGGTTGCCTTGAAAGCAATTCTTTGACATCCCCAAGCCTTACTTGTCCAAGATTGTGGCTTATCTGATTCATGTCCCTTATCTTCAAGAGCTAAAACATCAAAATTTGTTAAATGATGTTGCTCTCTGGCTTCACGAATAGTTGAACCTGCCTCTTCAAAATGAGCTGGGATAAGAATTGAAACTTCAGATTCAACACTTTTAGCGATATTGTTTATTTCGATTTGTTCAGCATCAGGTTTAATAAAAACTTTATAAGCGGTATAAATTGCAGCAGCTGCACCACCTAAAGCTAATAAGAACCCTAAACCACTTGATTCTTTCTCATCGTCACTCATTTAGTTACCTTTAATTGTTTTATAAACAAATGCAATAACCACATAACCCATTACAACAATGGCTAAAAGAAAGTTATTAAAGTTATCAGTTAAATACCTGGCACAAAAAATTGTGAAAACAAAAATCCACGAGTAAGTCAAAATTGGCATACGAGTGGAGTATCGATCATTCTTAGAGTTTTGCCCAGTCAAAAGCATAATTACCAAAACAATTCCAAAAGTTATAATTTGTGCCCTAATAGGTGATAAACCAAGTAGGGCTGGTTTATCCACCCAAGTAAGCCAATTGTGATATCCGGCTCTAACAAATAATGCATCCAAAGCAATTAAAAGACCTGTGGTTGCAAAAGCTGCAGTTAATGGGGACATGGCAACTGCTCGAGAGATTCTTCTAGAAACAACTATTCCTATATATATGGCAGAACTCCAAATAAGGGGAGTTACAAATGGAACAAAAAGAAGTTGAAAACCTAACCGGGAGGTGTATGAGATATCACCCAGAATAAATCCAGTCGCTGAGTTAATAGCTAAAACTGAAAAACTTATTCCCAACGAAACAACTAAAAATGTGGCAGCCCAAGCCATACCCCACCAAATAAAAGCATGAGCAGTAGTGGCAATGAACAAAAAGATAACAATAAAAAAGGTAAGTGAATCTTTACGATCTAGTGGAAAAATTGGCCAAAATATTGTGCCCAGAATTCCCAGCCCAAAAAAGACCCAAGGAATTGTTCTGAAACCGAAGGTGGGACCACCGGTGTCTCGATGGGGACCTCGATAAACACGAATACTCATAGGCTCAATTGTCCTTTAACCCTTTAAAGCCACATCAGCAGGTATTGCCCCACTTAGTCTTACAAGTTCCTCATAAGTAGTGGGGAATACAAAATGGGGATGGCCTGCTGCTGCCCAGATTTCATCAAACTTCTGAAATGTTTCATCAATTAAGATCTTCATCTTGGTGGCATGACCAAGTGGGGGCACTCCACCAATGGCATAACCAGTTACTTCACGAGTCTTATCGGCATCAGCTTTGCCAACATGAGAAACCTTGAAAGCAAGGGCGACTTTGTTGGTATCAACTTTGTTCTCACCAGAGGTAAGAACTAAAACTGTTTCTCCATCTGCTTCAAACACTAAAGACTTAACAATTTGTCCAACTTGAACTCCTAAAGTTGCTGCTGCTTCATCAGCAGTGCGAGCTGTCTCTTGGGTTTTGATCACTTCACCTTTGATGCCTAGTTCTTGGGCAGCTTTTCGAAACTTGGTGACTGAAGGATGCTCGCTCTGGTTCATCCCTCAAGGCTACGCACTCACCCCATGGTTGACCTTTGTCAGTGGAAGGTGATTAACTTAGGTTATTCGAACAGGTGTTCGGATAGTGAAGAAAAGGGCATTTTCCCCTGAATGACCCGTCTTCACTTTTGATTCAAATGGCGATTTAGACACCCCTGTTAATCGCCATTTGGCATCAAATGAAAAACCCATCGTTTGACTCTTTCGCAGAAAACATGCGGGGAAGCTTTTTTCTCGAGAGAGTCAAACGTCCTAATTAGAAGTCGTCTTCCTCCGACTAATTAAAAAGAGGATAAGTCTATTTTGCAACAAAGTTTTACGCACTTAAATGTTTCTTCTGCTTATTCACTTCGCTATGGCACAGCTTTGCCTGAAAAAATAGTTGAAAGAGCTTCATTTCATAACTTTTCCAAAATTGCACTCACAGATAAAGACACAATGTCTGGGGCAATTAACTTTGTGCACAACTGCATGATTCAAGGAATCACTCCTATAGTCGGAGTTGATTTTAATTTAGGTAAATCAAGAGCAACAGTGCTTGCTCGCGGCAAAAATGGTTGGCGAGATCTTTGTCGACTGGTCAGTAGTGCTCACCAGAAAGAACGGGGTAAACCTGTTTTAGATATTTCTTTGCTGTGGGAAAAAATGCAACAAGGAAACCTAGTAGCAATATTAGGGATAAATTCTGAGATTGGCCAAAGCGTATTACGAAACAGAGTTGATCTAGCAAACAGTTTTTTACAAAACTGGTTAAACCATGTTGATAGAAACGATGTGGTAATTGAAGTAACAGCTCACCCTAATTCTCATAAAATTACCGATCCAAAATACTCATTAAGCACAGCTAGCAAAATGGCTACTTTTGCCAAAGATAATCGTTTAAGAGCAGTGTTAACAAATGCTGTTAGATATCTAAATCCAGAAGATGCGATTATGGCCGAATTACTTGATTCAGTGGAAACAAAGAAGCAAATGCGCTTTGAACAAGTAACAGGTTTTAGAGGTTCTGCTTATCTAAAATCTAGTGCTGATATGTCACAAGTTGCCTACAATATTGGAAAACATTTAAGTAGTCCTGAAACCGCTATTTTGTTACTACAATTTACTCAACAAATAGCAGATGAATGCAGTCTTGATCCTGTTAAAGATATTGGCATTGGTTCAATAAGTGTTCCAGAAACTGATGTAATTTTAGGTAAACAAAGTTTAGAGCCAATGAAAGTTTTAGTAGATAAATGTCAATCAGGTTTAACCAAATTGGGCTTTGGTCATAAATCTCATTATCAAGAAAGATTAAGCCAAGAACTAGATGTCATTAGCCAATTAGGCTTTGCAGGCTACTTTCTAACTGTTGGTGAAGTAGTTGATTTAACTAAACAAATGGGTATCAGGGTTGCAGCCAGAGGATCGGGTGCTGGAAGTTTAGTTAATTTTGCATTAGGAATTTCTGGAATAGACCCAATCAAATATGGGTTATTAATGGAAAGGTTTTTATCTCCTTTAAGAAGTGCGCTACCCGATATTGATATTGATGTGGAATCAGATCGAAGACTAGATATTTATGATGCAATTTATGAAAGATTTGGCAAAGAACGTGTGGCTTGTATTTCAATGCGAGAAACTTATCGAGTAAGACATGCAGTCAGAGATGTTGGCGCAGCACTTGGTTTACCACCCAGTGAAATTGATGCTTTTGCTAAAACTTTTCCCCGAGTAAGTGCTAGAAGAGCTCGAGAAGTTTTAAGTCAATTACCAGAGTTAAAAAAGTCATCTTTTACTCGGTTAATGAGTCAAGGAAATCTTGATTTATATCTTGATTTAGTTGAAAAACTTGATGGCCTACCCAGACATTTAGCAATGCATCCTTGCGGAATTATTTTGTCAGATAAAAAACTTTTAGATAGAACCCCAGTTGAATCAAGTGGGGCTAAATTTCCAATGAGCCAATTTGATAAAGATGATGTGGAAATTATGGGTTTTCTTAAACTTGATGTTTTAGGTATCAGAATGCAATCTGCCATGGCTTATAGCTTGCAAGAAATAAAACGAGTAGACAAAGTAGATATCAATCTTGATGAGATCTCTTTAGAAGATGAGAAGACTTTTTCTTTAATTCAATCAACTAAAACACTAGGTTGTTTTCAAATAGAGTCCCCAGGACAAAGAGAACTAATTGGCAAATTTGGGCCACAAAGCTTTAATGATCTAATAATTGATATTTCGCTATTTAGACCAGGTCCAGTTAAATCTGACATGATCACACCTTTTCTAGAAGTAAGACAAGGTAGAAAAGATCTTCCTGTGTTACATGAAAAAATTGATCCTATTTTGCAAGAAACCAGTGGGGTAGTGGTTTTTCATGAACAAGTTATAAAACTAATCAGTGTCATGACTGGTTGCTCTTTAGCTTGGGGTGATGAAAAACGTCGTGCTATGGGCTCATTTGAAGGCCAAGTTGAAGTTCAAGAATGGTTTATTAAAGCTGCCCGAAAATTGAAGTATTCTCATGAGTTAATAAACCATATTTGGGAAATATTAAAAGCCTTTGCTTCATTTGGTTTCTGCAAAGCACACGCTGGTGCTTTTGCACTTCCTACCTACCAGTCAGCTTGGTTAAAAACTCACCACACAGCAGCTTTTTTAGCTGGAGTCCTAACTCATGATCCAGGAATGTATCCCAAAAGATTAATCGCTAACGATGCTAAAAACTTTGGCATAGCCCTACTTGGTCTTGATGTTAACAAATCAGATCAGTGTTACCGGGTGGAAAAAAATGGTGATCGCTATGGCATCAGATTATCTTTATTAGATGTGAGATCAATTAGTGATGCTGAGATCACAAGAATCGTAGAAAACAGACCCTTTACTTCATTAGCTGACTTTTGGCAAAGAGCACAAGTTTCTAAAGATGTCACTGAAAATATTATTTTGGCAGGAGGTTTTGATTCCTTACTGCCTAGTCAATTAAATAGAAGAGATTTGTTATTGCAATTATCTGATCTGGAACACAATTTAGGGGTAATTAGTAATCAACTAATTTTAGATGTTTCTACTACTCCAGAAAATATTTCTTCAGGTTTACCTGATTTTACAAAAAGTGAAAACATTATCAACGAGTTACAAGTATTAGGCCTTGATGCTAGTAGTCACTTAGTTAATTCTTATATTCCGTTTTTTAAATCTCTAGGAGTAACTCCTGCCAAATCATTAGTTTTGCTACCTGGGGGCAAAGAAGTATTAATTGCTGGAGTCAAAGTAACTACTCAAACCCCACCTGTTCGAAGTGGCAAGAGAGTTATTTTTCTAACCATTGATGATCCAACTGGACCAAGTGATGCAGCTTTCTTTGAAGATGTGCAAAGTTACTATGCCTCAACTGTTTATAACTCAGTCCTACTTTTAGTTAGAGGAGTTTTAAGAAGAACAGGACCTAGGGGAGTTTCAATAAGAGCAACTGGTTGCTGGGATTTAGGTGAAATGTTTACACTTTTTCAACAAAAAGGAATCACAGAAGTTAGAAAAGTAATTGAGTTAAGCCCTAAACAAAAATCAAACCCCTATAAGTCAAAAGCTGGCGGCATGTCTATGGGGAGAAGAACTTTGTTAACTCAAGAAAGCGAGATGATTGAACTATGACTCATCGCCAAATATTAAAGCTTCCCCATATAGAACTATCAGGTGATGATTCCAATTCAAATATTTTGCATGTTGATATGGACGCATTTTTTGCCTCAGTTGAATTAAAAGATCGACCTGAGCTAAAAGGAACCCCGGTAATTGTTGGCCACAGCGGAGGACGCGGAGTTGTAACTTCTGCTACTTATGAAGCACGCAAATTTGGTATACATGCAGCAATGTCAATGAGTGAGGCTTTAAGAAAATGTCCTGGCGCAACTGTAATAGAACCAAGTCATGAAAAATATGAAGAAGTATCAAATCGACTACAAGATATTTATTATTCAATGACTCCATTAGTTGAGCCGTTAAGTGTTGATGAGGCTTTTCTAGATGTAGCAGGTTCACGAAAACTTTTAGGAACTCCCACAGAAATTGGTCACAAATTACGAGAAAAAGTTTTCCTACAAGAAAACATAACTTGCTCAGTAGGAATTGCTCCCACAAAATTTATTGCCAAATTAGCTTCTACTAGAGCTAAACCTGATGGACTACTAGTGGTTTCACCTGAAGAAGTAATTGCGTTTTTACATCCTCTCCCAGTTGGTGCTCTTTGGGGAGTGGGAGGAAAAACTGAAGAAGTATTAGCTCGCTTAGGTTTATTTAAAGTTTCAGATATTGCCAATTTGCCCCTTAATACTTTAAGAAGAGCATTAGGTGATGGTTTAGCTGAACACTTACATGAATTGTCATGGGGTCGAGATGAAAGATCAGTTGAACCTTATGAACCGGAAAAAAGTATTGGAAACGAAGAAACATTCTCAAAAGATTTAGATGAAGCAGAAGATATTTTAAGAGAAATACTAAGACTTAGCGAAAAAGTAGCAACGCGATTAAGAGCAGCTGAACTTATGGGTCGAACCATTGTGTTAAAGGTTAGATTCTCCAACTTTTCCACCATCACCAGATCCAAAACCATCACCGATCCCATTGATGGCACCAAAGACATATACGCCATCACCAAAGCACTCTTTGAAAACCTAAAACTTGACCGAGTCAGAGTCAGATTGGTGGG
>DAIRXT010000019.1:0-13191 GCA_036819575.1 Candidatus Nanopelagicales bacterium
GCAATTGCCAAAGCGTCCTAATAACGAAACCTCAAAGTCGATCGAATCAAACGCACTAACGATTCGATCGACAAAGGTTGCTTCAGCTTTAGAGTTATTGAATAAGCGAGACAGGGAACTTCGTTCAGAGTTTCTCGTTGAGGGTGCTCACGCAGTAGAAGAAGTTATAAAGTCTCATTTAGTTAAATCAATTTTTGTTACAAAGGACTTTGCAAGAACAAACAATGTTTTATTGAGCAAAGCCGCCGCACAAAGAATTTCCATATTTGAGACAGAAAATATTGCAATAGAAAAACTAAGCGAAACATTAAGTCCTCAAGGAATTGTTGCAGTTGCTGACTACGTCGCAACAAAATTAGAAAAACAAGATTTACTTGATGCAAATTTTGTGGTTGTACTTTCGAATGTGCGAGACCCTGGAAATGCTGGAGCAGTGATAAGAGTGGCTGATGCTGCGGGTTGTGATCTAGTAGTTTTTGCGGGAACATGTGTTGATCCCCATAACGGAAAAGTTGTTCGATCAAGTGCGGGAAGTATATTTAATGTCAAAGTTAGACAATCAGATGATGTTTCCGAGACATTAAATGATTTAGTTGCCACAAATCACAACATCTTTATCGCCGATGGACATTCAAAAACTACTTGGCAAGATGTGGATTTAAAGAATCCACTTGCTTGGGTTCTTGGCAATGAAGCTTGGGGAGTTGCAGAGGAAGAAGCTCCTGTTGGACAACGAGTATCGATCCCAATTTATGGTCGAGCCGAGTCCCTCAATGTCGCCACAGCCGCTGCGCTTTGTTTGTATGAAACAGCAAAAACACGTGCAGGCAATTAGACTTACAACTGATTTAGTAAACAAGTCCTAACGGGAATAATCTTCAGAGGAGTCGGTTCTTTAATGTCACCGGATTCAAATTTATTGAGTGAAGATTCAATTTCTCAAGCCGTTGAAAAGGCTTTAGCTGATATTAAACAAGCAAAAAACTTAGAAGATCTTAAAAATGCCAGATTGAATCACGCAGGAGAAAAATCACCTGTGGCCTTAGCAAATCGTGAAATTGGCTCTTTAGATGGAGCCGCCAAGGCAGAAGCTGGGAAAAGAATTGGGGAAGCCCGAAACGTAATCAAGAATGCACTTGAAATCAGAACTACAGAATTGCAAAGTGAGAGAGAAGATTCAATTCTGGTAAGTGAGAGAGTTGACGTTACACAAGTTCTGGCTAATGGAAGTGCAAGCTCTTTACTAATTGGATCAAGACATCCGTTGACAACAATTGCTGAACAGATTTCTGATGTTTTCATAGCGATGGGTTATGAAGTTGCAGAAGGACCAGAAGCCGAAGCTGAATGGTTCAATTTTGATTCATTAAACATTTCTGAAGATCATCCCTCAAGAAGTTCTTCTGACACATTTTATGTGGAGTCACTTGATTCAGGAGTTGTTTTGAGAACGCAAACTTCTCCAGTTCAAATGAGAACAATGTTGGAAAGAAAGCCACCAATTTATGTGATAGCCCCTGGAAAAGTTTTTAGAACAGATGAGTTGGATGCAACTCACACACCAGTTTTTCATCAAGTCGAAGGTTTAGCTGTCGATAAGAATTTGACGATGTCTAACTTAAAAGGCACTCTTGATCATTTAGCAAAGACCATGTTTGGCGATGATATTGAAACAAGATTTAGGCCTTCATATTTTCCATTCACTGAACCAAGTGCTGAACTTGATTTAAAATGTTTTGTTTGTAAAGGCGAAAGTAAAAAGATTAAGAGTTGCAAAACTTGTCGTGGTGAAGGTTGGATTGAATGGGGCGGTTGCGGCATGGTGAATCCCAATGTTTTGGAGACTGCAGGTATTGATTCCAAGAAATATTCTGGATTTGCTTTTGGTATGGGACTTGAAAGAACACTCATGTTTAAATATGGCGTAACTGACATGCATGATCTAGTTGAAGCAGACTTAAGATTTACCAAGCAATTCGGGTTGGGAATTTAATGAAATTACCAATTAGTTGGATCAATGAATTCGTCAAGTTTCCCAAGAATACCAAAACAGAAACAATAGTTGAAAATCTTGTAAAACTTGGATATGAAGTTGAAAGTGTAGAGATATTTGGTGATGTTCAAGGACCATTAGTTGTAGGCAAAGTTGAGAAGATTGAAATTCTCTCAGAATTTAAGAAACCAATTAGATATTGTCAAGTAAAAGTGGGTAATAAAACAAATGGAATAATCTGTGGCGCCTCAAACTTTAATGAAGGTGACTTAGTAGTAGTTGCTCTGCCAGGAGCAGTGTTACCAGGAGATTTTAAGATCTCTCAACGAGAGACCTACGGAAAAATCTCACAAGGAATGATCTGTTCAGCAAAAGAACTTGGTTTTAGTGATAATCACGAAGGAATTATTGTTCTTAAGTCAGATTTCAAAGTTGGTGCGGATGCAAAAGAAATTTTGGGATTAGGCGAGACCGTTTTGGATATAGCCGTGCTTCCTGATCGAGGTTACGCAATGAGCATTCGAGGAATTGGTAGGGAATTGGCTCTGGCCATGAATGTAAAATACATCGATCCTATAAGTCAAAAAGTTCCCAAGGTTAAGAAATCATCTAAATTGAAAGCAAATATTAAGACCACAAAAGCTTCAAAATTGGCGCTAGTGTCCTTGACAAATTATGACACAAAGTCTGAGACGCCTTTGTTTATGCAAAGAAGATTAGCTCAAGCAGGTTTCAGATCAATCTCATTGCCAGTAGATGTAACAAATTATCTGATGCTAGAAATCGGTCAACCTCTTCACGCCTTTGATGCTGACAAAGTAAACGGTTCCGTTGTCGTTCGAAATGCAAAAAATGGAGAGTCTTTAGAAACACTTGATCATGTGAAGCGAAAACTAGTCGAGAACGATCTGGTGATTGCAGATTCTAAAAAGGTTTTATCTGTTGCTGGGGTCATGGGTGGTCTTGAAAGTGAAATATCGGATAAATCAAAGAATCTCATCATCGAATCAGCTGTTTTTGATAAAGGCTGCATTAGTAAAACATCACGAAATTTGAAATTGCCCAGTGAAGCAAGCAAAAGATTTGAAAGAGGAACAGATCCAAGTATTAATGAATATGCTGCCATTCTTGCTGCTCATTATCTAGCAAAATATGGAAAGGCCAAGATAATCGGTATCTCCTCAGCTAAGAAACCAATTAAAAATCAATATGTGATTTTTTCTCCCCAAGAAGTAAATCGATTAATTGGTGTGGATATTGAAAATTCGATCATGCTTAAGATTCTTAAATCACTTGATATGAAGGTTTCTAAGATCGGTAAGAATTGGAAGATAACACCACCAGCTTGGCGTCATGACATAAATCTAGCTGCTGATTTAGTTGAAGAGATAATTCGCATTTGGGGATATCACAAAATTCCAAGTCAATTGCCGAAAACAAATATCGGAACTGGTCTTTCCTCATCTCAAAAAGTTAAGCGATCTTTATCAGTCAAAATGGCGAGTATGGGGCTTAACGAAGTACTCAATTATCCGTTTATTTCTCTTGAGAAGATAAATAATTTAGGCATAAAACCTAATGATGAAAGACAAAATCTGGTAAGGCTTGCTAATCCTTTATCTGAAGATTTGCCATACCTTCGTTCAACGTTGCTTCCGGGTCTATTTGATGCAGTTATTCGCAATATCTCTCGAGGAAACGATAATTTAGCGTTATTTGAACAGGGAAGTGTTTACTTAAAACCAAAAAAGAAGCAATCGAAAATCAAGCCACAACTGCTTAGAAGACCAAGTTCGAAAGAGATTCAATTGCTGGACGATTTAATTCCAGATCAGCCAAAAATGATAAGTGCAATTCTTACAGGAGAAAAATACAATTCTGGTTGGTGGCCAAATTCGCAGAAGTATAATTGGCATGATCCAATAGAAATGGTTGCCAGACTATGCGAAGAATATGGAATTAAGGTAAGTGTCAAAAATGCAAACAAGGCACCTTTTCACCCAGGTCGTTGTGCTGAAATATCAATAGGGGAAAAGATTCTTGGCTACGCAGGTGAATTCAATCCCAGTGTCTTAGAGAAAATTGGGATTAACGGAAAAGTTTATGGTTTTGAAATAGAGGGCGACTTAATCGTTGAATTAGCTCAAGTGATTAAGGCTCCTGTTTTCTCATCTATGCCTGTGGTTAAGGAAGATCTTGCTTTTGTTGTGGCCAAGAGCGTTACGGCCATAGAAGTCATTGAAACCATCAAAAAAAGTTCAGGTGATTTGTTAGAAAGTGTTCGCCTTTTTGATGTTTATGAGGGTTCAAACGTTGGGGAAGATAAAAAGTCTTTAGCCTTTAGTTTGCGCTTTAGAGCTTTTGGTCGAACCTTGAACAGCGAGGAAATATCCACCCTGCGCGGCCAAATTATTGAGGCCGTTCAACAGCGACATAGGGGCTCCCTGAGGGCCTAGGAATATGCGCATATGCGTATAATATGCATATGGAAACAGTTGTCATAGGTGCCTCGGGTTATACCGGGGGCGAGCTGCTTCGTCTAATTGATTCTCATCCAAAGCTAAATTTCAAATCAGCAATTGCTCATTCAAAAGCAAACACTGCAATTGCTCTTGAACATCCTTTCTTGATTGGGAAATACGATCAAAATTTTGAGGAATTTAATGCACAAAACATCCAAACTACTGATCTTGTTTTCATAGCCCTGCCACATGGCGAGTCGGCAGGGCTTGTTTCACAACTAAAACCAGGAACGAAAATCGTTGATCTAGGTGCAGATTTTAGATTGAAAGATCCGGATCAATGGTCGAAGTACTACTCAGGTGAATACGCAGGTAGTTGGACATATGGACTTCCTGAGGTTGAAGGCAATAAAGAGAAAATATCTAATTCAAATCAAGTAGCAAATCCTGGTTGCTATGCAACAGCTATTGCACTTGCTTTTGCACCTTTGATAAAACACGATGTAATTGATCTGAATTATTTAACTGTTGTGGCAGCCAGTGGCACAACCGGTGCAGGTAAAAAACCACAGCAGTCAATTCTTGCAAGTGAAGTTATGGGCTCGTTAAGTAATTATAAACTAAATGGCTCACACCAACATATTCCTGAAATTGAACAGACATTAACCCAAATCAACAACAAAGACGTGGTCCTGTCATTTAATCCAATACTTGCCCCTATGCCAAGAGGAATTTTGGCTAATTGCATCTCAAAAGTCAAGAGCGGAATTTCTAAAAATGAAATAGTTGATATGTTCAACAAATATTACAAGGGTCAACCTTTCGTTCAAGTCAAACAAGATGCAAATCTACAAACAAGTTCAGTCTTGAACACAAATAACTGTCTCCTGCAAATAAGTGTGGATGAAAATACAAAGCAAATTACAGTTGTTAGTGTGATTGATAATCTAATCAAAGGAGCAAGTGGACAAGCCATTCAAAATGCGAATTTGATGTGCGGCTGGGATCAAACAATAGGTTTGGTTGATTAATAATGAGTGTCACAACACCTAAAGGTTTTGATGCCAGTGGAGTTGCAGCAGGTCTTAAATCTTCTGGAGAAAAAGATGTTGCACTAATTGTCAACAACGGACCAAAATATGATGCGAGTGCAGTTTTTACGACTAACAAAGTTAAAGCGGCTCCAGTGGTCTGGACGCAAGAGGTAATAAAGAATAAGAAACTTAAAGCAGTAGTTTTGAATAGTGGCGGGGCAAATGCCTGTACTGGTCCTGAAGGTTTCGCAGATACACATTCAACGGCTGAATACGTTGCAAAAATGTTGTCGGTTGGTGCAATTGAAATTGGTGTTTGCTCAACGGGTCTAATTGGAAATCGTTTAGATATGACAAAACTTATAAGTGGAATAAATGATGCTTATGCAAAATTAAGTCCAGAAGGTGGCCAAGATGCAGCAGCAGCCATCATCACAACCGATTCACATGAAAAGATTGCCCAAGTTGAAAAAGACTCCTGGAGTATTGGCGGCATCATTAAGGGTGCAGGCATGCTTGCACCAGATATGGCAACAATGTTGTGTGTCATCACAACTGACGCAGACATCTCGGAAATTGATCATCAGCTGGTATTGCAACAATGCACAGATCTAACTTTAAATCGAATTGATTCTGATGGATGCACTTCTACTAATGACACGGTGATACTCATGTCATCTGGAGCCTCTTTAGAGAAACCCACAATGGAAGATTTCAAATCACAACTGCAAACTTTGATGTCAGATTTGAGCAATCAATTAATCAATGATGCTGAGGGTGCCACAAAAGTTATAAAGATTGAAGTCTTAAACGCAAGAAATGAAAATGAAGCAGTCAACGTTGGAAGATCTATTGCAAGAAATAATCTTTTGAAGTGCGCCATGTTTGGAGAAGACCCAAATTGGGGCAGGATTCTTGCTGCAGTTGGAACTGCTGATGCTGAAGTTGATTCCGATAAAATCGATGTTTATCTAAATAATGCAAAAGTCTGTGCTAATGGAAGTGCTATTGATTTAGGTGAAAAAGTTTCACTAAGTGATAGAAATATTTCAATCAAAGTTGATCTTAAAATTGGAACATTTACTGCAACAATCTATACAAATGATCTATCAACGCAATATGTTCACGAGAATTCTGCGTATTCAACATGACAAATGCACAACAAATAAGACAACAAGAGGCACTTAAAAAAGCATCAGTATTGGCTGAAGCATTGCCATGGCTCATCAAATTTCAGGAATCAGTTGTAGTAATCAAGTTTGGTGGAAACGCCATGACTAATCCAATGCTTTCCAAGCAGTTTGCTGAAGATGTTGTTTTTCTTAAACTCGCTGGATTAAAACCAATCGTGGTTCATGGCGGGGGTCCTCAGATCTCCAAAAAGCTCGATGAAGCTGGAATCAAATCAGAATTTAAATCTGGTTACAGAGTCACAACAGAACAATCGATTCAAATTGTGAGAGATGTGCTTGTTAATGACATTCAGAAAGAATTAATTGCAAATATAAATGAAAATGCCAAACTCGGTGTAGGTATGAGTGGGGACGAAAACTCATTGTTATTAGTGGAGAAATTCTATGTCGAAAATGGAAATGAGAAGATCGATATAGGACTAGTTGGTGATGTAAAGAAAGTTGATGTTAAGCAAATAATTGATGTTCTTGAATCAGGTCAAATTCCAGTAATCTCAACTCTTGGAGTAGGTATTGATCAAAAAACCTATAACGTAAATGCGGATACTGCTGCAGCAGCTATTGCTAGTGCCATAAAAGCTCAAAAAATTGTTATCCTTACCGATGTTGTGGGGCTTATGGAGAAGTATCCAGATGAAAAAAGTTTAATTGCCACAATTGATTTGAATAGTTTAAGAAAGATAATGCCATCACTTGATGAAGGAATGAAACCAAAAATGCAAGCTTGCCTTGATGCAGTTACCTCAGGAGTATCTAGAGCACACGTTATTGATGGTCGCGAAGCTCATGCTTTATTGGTTGAAGTCTTCACAGATTCAGGAACAGGAACCATGGTCATCGAAAGCATGGACAAAGAATGACCTCCTTTAATTGGAATAACATTTTCCTTAACAACTATGGCACCCCAACTATTGAATTAGTTGAAGGTGAAGGAGTTGTAGTAAAAGATTCTCAAGGAAATATTTACCTTGATTTTCTTTCTGGAATAGCAGTTAACGCTTTAGGCCATGCCCATCCAGCAGTAATTGATGCGGTAAGTAAACAAATAAGAAAACTTTCACACACAAGTAACTTTTATGCTAATGAACCGGCCATAAATCTTGCCGAAAAACTTATTGCAATATCAAATCTTGATGCAAAAGTCTTCTTTTGCAATTCAGGAGCAGAGGCCAACGAAGCAGCTATCAAATTAAGTAGGAGAACAGGTAAAAAAAATCTGATCGCAGCAAATAACTCTTTTCATGGAAGAACAATGGGATCGCTAAGTATTACTGGTCAATTACCTAAACAAAAACCATTTAAACCACTCTTAAGTGACGTTCAATTCATAGATATCAATTCCAAATCTGGAGTCAGAAAAATAAAAAGAAAAACCGCGGCTGTGTTTTTAGAATCCATCCAAGGTGAAGGCGGAGTTACACCTTGTACTAACGAATTTCTCAAAGCGGTGAGAGCAAAAACCATCAAAACAAAATCTCTTCTGGTTATGGACGAGGTGCAAACTGGATTGGGTCGAACCGGTCAGTGGTTTGGATATGAAAATGCAGGAATTACCCCAGATGTTGTAACACTTGCTAAAGCCTTAGGTGGAGGCTTACCAATGGGCGCGATTTTAGTTACCGGTGATGCAAAAGAACTATTTGAACCAGGACAACATGGATCAACTTTTGGCGGTAATCCTGTTGTAGCAAGTGCTGCGTTAGCAACGATTGACGTGATTGAGAAAGAGAATCTGTTAGAGAACTCTTTGAATATGGGTGAGCTACTAATCAAATTGATCAATCAAATTGAAGGAGTAACAGAAGTAAGAGGTAGGGGATTGTTGTTGGGCGTTGAGTTAACAGAATTGGCTGCAAAAGATGTCGAATTGGAATGCAGAAAAATGGGATTGCTTCTAAATGCTGTCACCGAAAAGACTCTTAGATTAGCTCCAGCTTTAATAGTCAATATCGAACAAGTAAAGAGATGCTCCGAAATCATTGATGATGCAATAAAAAGTGTAAAGAAAAGTGGTAATAAGTCATGAAGTATGCCGAATCAAGAACCGCCAGACAACATCTTATTCAAGAAATATTGGCAAACAAAAGTATTGCATCACAAAATGAACTTTTACTTGAATTGAAGAAAAAAGGATTCGAAGTCACGCAAACAACCTTGTCAAGAGATCTAGATGATCTCGGCGCGATAAAAACTGATGATAACAATGGTCAATCAAAGTATTTGATCCCCGAATCTGATCCAGATCGAATAAGTGATTCAGGTCTGGCCAGAAATCGTCTCGAGAAATTAGCTAGTGATTTAGTTGTTGGGGTTGATCATTCAGCAAACCTGGCCATAATTCACACTCCAGCAGGAGCAGCTCAATTTGTGGCATCAATCATCGATCACGCAACATTAAAGAATGTCATCGGAACTATTGCCGGTGACAACACTGTTTTGGTAATAACCAAAGGATTAAAAGACGGAGAGTCCGTCGCAAGCCAAATATGGGAATACGTTCAATTTCGCAGATAGGCTGAGATTGAACACAAGAAAGAGGAACAAGTGGGAAAAAAAGTTGTATTAGCGTACTCAGGTGGTCTTGACACATCTGTCGCCATCGAATGGATCAAGGACAAAACAGGAGCAGAAGTTGTTGCTGTGGCCGCCGATGTTGGCCAAGGCGGAGAAGACATGAATGTGATTAAACAACGAGCCCTGGATTGTGGAGCTGTTGCTGCTGAAGTCTTGGACTTAAGAGAAGAATTTGCTAATGAATATTGCGCACCAGCATTAAAGGCAAACGCGCTCTATATGGACAGATATCCACTTGTTTCTAGTTTGTCACGTCCGATTATCTCGAAATACTTAGTAGAAGCAGCAAAGAAACATGATGCCTACATGGTTGGTCATGGCTGCACAGGAAAAGGAAATGATCAAGTTCGTTTCGAAGTTAGTATTGCCGCTCTAGATCCTGATCTAAAAGTTTTTGCTCCAGTCAGAGATTCAGGTATGACTCGTGACAAAGCAATTATTTTTGCGGGCGAAAAGAATCTTCCCATTGATGTAAATAAGAAAAACCCTTACAGCATTGACCAAAATGTCTGGGGAAGAGCAATTGAAACAGGTTTCCTAGAGGATATCTGGAATGAACCAATAGAAGATATCTATGCATACACAAAAAATCCTGCTGAAAAAAGAGATGCTGATGAAGTTCTCATCACTTTCAAAAAAGGTTTGCCTACTCATATTGATGGACAAGCTGTAACCATGTTGCAAGCCATTGAAATTATGAACAAACGAGCAGGTGCACAAGGTGTGGGCAGAATTGACATGGTCGAAGACAGGCTGGTTGGAATTAAAAGTCGTGAAGTTTATGAAGCACCTGGTGCTATTGCGTTGATAACTGCGCATCAAGAATTAGAGAATGTTTGTCTGGAAAGAGAATTATCCAGATTCAAACGTGGAGTCGAACAAAGATGGGGTGAACTTGTTTATGACGGGTTATGGTTTTCCCCGCTTAGACAAGCACTTGATGTATTTATTGATGAAACCCAAAAGCATGTCAGTGGTGACATTCGAATGAGACTTCATGCTGGCAAAGCCGTAGTTACTGGAAGAAAGAGTGCTGAATCTCTTTATCGATATGACCTTGCAACATATGACTCAGAGGATACTTACGATCAATCATGGGCTAAAGGTTTTATTGAAATCTTTGGTATGACATCCAAGATCGCAGCAGACAGGGATCGTAAGAGTAAATAGATGAATAATTCAAATAAGTTATGGGGCGGTCGTTTTGAAAAAGACACCGCCTCGTCAATGACAAATCTTTCAAAATCAACACATTTTGATTGGCGTCTTGCCATATTTGACTTATTGCAAACAGATGTTCATGTTCAAGCTTTGAACAAAGTAAAACTTATAAATGATGCTGAAACAAAAGAGATCAGAAAAGCAATAAAAGAAATTAACAAAGAGATAAGTGCAGGACAAGCCTTACCTGAAAACAGCGATGAAGATGTTCACACAGCAATTGAAAGAATGATAATTGCCAAAGTAGGCGACATCGGTGGCAAAATTAGGGCAGGCAGAAGCAGAAATGATCAAGCGGTAACTGATTTTAAACTGTTTCTAAGGGGATCAAGCAGAATAATTTGCCAAGAACTAATTGAGTTGTGTAAAGCTATAAATGAGCAAGCTCAAAATCACTATGACAAGGCTTCGCCTGGATTTACTCACTTGCAACATGCTCAGCCTGTGACTTTGGGACATGAACTGGCAAAACATGCACAAGCGCTAGTTAGAGATGTTGAGAGATTTACAGATTGGGATGTCAGAGTTGATACTTGTCCACTTGGCGCAGGAGCCCTAGCCGGATCAGCATTAGTAATTGATTCCATGTGGGTTGCAAACCAACTAGGTTTTTCTAGACCAAGTGAAAACTCCATAGATGCAGTTTCAGATAGAGATTTTGTAGCAGAGTATCTGTTTATTTGTTCTCTAGTTGGCATACATTTGTCAAAATTTGCTGAAGAGATAATACTTTTAACATCAACTGAATTTGGTTATGCCACATTGGATGATCAATACTCAACAGGATCTTCAATAATGCCACAGAAAAAAAATCCTGATGCTGCAGAGCTAGCACGTGGAAAAAGCGGGAGACTTGTTGGTAATTTAACTGGATTATTAGTGACCCTAAAAGGTTTGCCATTTGCTTACAACAGGGATTTACAAGAGGATAAAGAACCGGTATTTGATTCCCATGACACTTTAATGTTGTTACTGCCTGCATTCACAGGAATGGTTAAAACCATGAAATTTGATTCTAAAAAATTAGAAGAAAATGCTGTGACTGGACATTCATTAGCAACCGAGATTGCTGATTATTTAGTGAAGAAAGATATCTCATTCAAAGATGCACACGAAATAAGTGGCAAGTGCGTAAAATTAGCTGAATCTAAGAAAATAGAAGTTCATGAATTATCTGCAACTGATTTGAAATCTGTGTCTAACTATTTAGAAGATGATGTATTGAAGGTGTTGACTTTACAGGCTGCTTTAGGTGCAAGATCTAGTTATTCAGGCACTTCTCCGTCTAGTGTTAAAAATCAAATTAGTAGAATTAATGAAAAAATTTCAGTATTAAACAAATGGGCCAATCACAACCCAGTACCGGAGCTTTCATGAGTAATCTTTGGCAGGATTTGCAGTGGCGTGGATTAATTGCCCAAAGTACTGATGAAAAAGTTCTTTCTGATTTGTTAAACAATAAGTCAATTACTTTCTACATCGGATTTGATCCCACAGCACCTAGTTTGCATCTTGGAAATTTAATGCAAATTCTTCTTGCTAAAAGACTTCAATTGGCAGGACATAAACCCCTTGCCTTAGTTGGTGGCGCAACTGGGCTCATTGGAGATCCAAAAGAAACTGGTGAAAGAAATCTTAACGAAGAGGAAATAGTAATCACCTGGACAGAAAATATTGCCAAACAGTTGATAAAGTATTTTGATTTTTTTGGCGCCAATAAATGTGATGTGGTAAACAATTTTGATTGGACTTCTAAGTTAGATGCCATTTCTTTATTAAGAGATCTAGGAAAACATTTCAGCATAAATAGAATGCTGGAAAGAGATGCGGTCTCTGCAAGATTGAACACTTCAGGTATCTCTTACACCGAATTTTCCTACGCTTTGTTGCAAGCAAATGATTATCTTGAATTGAATAAAAAGTATGATTGCGTTCTCCAAACCGGAGGAAGTGATCAATGGGGAAACATTACAGCCGGAGTAGATCTTGTAAGACGAGTTGAATCAAAAACGGTTCATGCTTTAACAACACCACTCATGGTAAAAGCCGATGGAACTAAATTTGGTAAAACCGAAGCTGGAACTATTTGGTTATCTGAGGATTTAACATCGGCTTATGCGTTTTATCAATTCTGGTTAAACACAGATGATAGAGATATTGCAACTTTATTAAAGTATTTTAGCTTTGCAAGTAAAGAAAAAATTGAAGAATTAGTTGATAAGGTCAAGAATGATGCAGCAAGTAGAGAAGCTCAAAAGTTTCTGGCAGCAGAGTTAACAACTTTGGTTCATAGTAAGCAGCATTGTGATCAAGTTATATTGGCATCCCAAGCTTTGTTTGGACAGGGTGAATTAGCAAACATTGAAAAGGATATTTTAATTGCTGCACTTAGTGAAGCTGGATTAGTTAAAGTAAAAACTATTGATGACTTACCAAATATTTTGGAAATTCTGCAACAAACGAAATTATGTGATTCGAAAAGTGCCGCTAAGAGAACCGTTGAAGAAGGCGGAGCGTATATAAATAATGAAAGGATCTCAGATTTGAACTGGAAACCGAACAAATCAGACTTAATTCATGGCAGTCTTCTGGTTGTGCGTAGAGGTAAAAAAGTTATGGCTGGGGTAGAAATAGGGGGCTGATATTGCCCTCCAAAATTTCATCTAGTAAGTTAGGTAATTGTCGCTGTAAAACCACAAGGTTGGATTTACTGC
>DAIRXT010000020.1:0-13058 GCA_036819575.1 Candidatus Nanopelagicales bacterium
GCAGGTTATTTGGCTGGATTAATGACAAAGACCAATAAAATTGGTTCAGTTCTTGGTCTAGAAATTGCACCAGTACAACTATTTGCTAAGGGCTTTGAAGCAGGTGCCAAGGCATCAAATCCAAATGTTGCTGTGACAACTGTTTACCATCCACCAGCAGATAACGCATTTGCTGATCCAGTATGGGGCGCAGCAGAAGCTAAGAAACAATTAGCTCAAGGTGCAGACATCATTTTCGGTGCAGGTGGCGGAACTGGTAACGGCGCTTTGATTGAAATTGCAAAAGCAGAAGGTGCAGGAACTGCAATATTTTGTATCGGTGTTGACACTGATCAATGGTTCACTGTTCCAGAAGCACAACCATGTTTGATTACTTCAGCAGTTAAAGGTCTGACTGAAGGAACAACCGACTTAGTGAAGAAAGCATTTGATGGTTCAATTGCTGGCGGAAACTTTGTTGGATCTGCTGGTATTGCTGATTACCATGATTTTGCCTCTGTCGTTCCTATGGACGTTCAAGACAAAGTTGCTGGTGTTGTAGCTGGACTAAAAGACGGCTCAATCAAGACTGGCGTAACACTCTAGTCAAATCAGTTAATTAGCGACAGACTGTTAGTGGGACGCAATTTCGATTGCGTCCCACTTTCATAATTATGGGAGAAGGAGAAATCAATTGACATTGACCGAAACAAAAACATCTAACAAAATTGGTTTTTTTGTTCGCAATCAATCAATTGTTGTTCCAATTGCTGCAATATTTGTGGCATTTTTCCTGGGTGGAATATTAATTTTCTTGCAAGGGGTTAATCCTCTTGTTGCCTATAGAGCAATTTTTTCAGAAGCATGGTTTGATTCCGATGGACTTCTTAGAACTTTTCAAAAGACAACTCCTTTAGTTTTAGCTGGATTAGCAGTGACCGTTGGTTTAAGAATTGGACTTTTTAATATTGGGGCACAAGGTCAGTTAATTTCTGCAGCACTAGCTTCAGCTTTAGCAGGAATTTATATAACTAATCTGCCTCCAATTTTGCACGTTTTAGTTGCATTGTTTTGCGGCGTAACTGTTGGAGCACTTTGGGCAGCAATTGCAGGTGTCTTAAAAGCTTATAGAGGTGTACACGAGGTTATCTCAACAATTATGTTGAACAGTATTGCAATTGGAATTCTTGATTACTTAGTAAGTAATCCCTTTAAAGAACCAGATCAAGCTTTACAGAGAACCAAAAAAATCGCAGAAACTGCAATTTTGCCAAACATAGGCGTTATTCCATTTGGTTTTATCTTGGCAATAATTATCTGTATCTTAGTTTCCTTAATGCTTAACCGGACTACCGCTGGATTTAGATTCAATACTGTTGGAAAAAATAAATTTGCAGCAACTTATGCAGGAATAAATATGAAATTAATGGTTGTCACCGGAATGTTGTTAAGCGGTGGACTTGCAGGTCTTGGTGGAGCAATTGAAACATTAGGAATTACTTATCGATTCGAACCAGCATTTAACGCAGGGCTAGGTTTTGACGGAATCACGATTGCGCTGTTGGCTAGAGCAAATCCTCTGGCAACCATCCCAGCAGCAATATTGGTGGGAACTCTTCGCGCTGGTGGCGCATCTTTACAGTTTGAAACTGGAATCGAACCAGAAATTGTTGATGTGTTGCTAGCAATTACTTTGTTATTAGTGTCTGCTCCTATTTTGGCTAAATTCTTGTTTAAAGGAAAAGCTCAAAAATCAGCAAACGTCACAAGCGGTTGGGGAAATTAATGTTGGACTTTATAAGCGAAAACAGAAAACCAATAATTACTCTTGCCTTAGTGACAGTGGTAGCTTACGTGTTTTATTTCTTAGATGAAATTAAAACAACTTCTGTTTTGGTTTTTGGTTGGGGATACGCGGTTCCTTTAGTTTTAGCAGCAATGGTGGGAATCATTGGTGAGCGAACCGGAGTTGTAAACATTGGTATTGAAGGCCAAATGTTGATGTCCGCATTTGCCAGTTTCTTTGGTTCCGTAATTACTGGCAACATTTATTTAGGAATGGTTATTGGAATCTCAGCTGGTTTAGTAATGGGTGCATTTTTGGCAGTAGCAGCAGTTAAGTGGGAAATGGATCAAATTATTGCAGGGGTTGTAATAAATATTGTGGCCGCAGGTTTAACATCATTTTTCTACGCACCAGGAAAAACTCTTCCGCAATTAATGCCAGTTGTATCAATTCCAATTTTGAGTGATATCCCATTAATTGGTCCAGTATTTTTTAGAAACGGATTATTTGCCTTAGCAACATTATTTATTGTTTTGGCTGTTAATTACGCAATCTTTAAAACTAGATGGGGCTTAAGAAGCAGATCAGTTGGTGAATATCCAAGTGCAGCAGATGCTGCAGGAATAAACGTTTTAAGAATAAGAATGGTTAACGTAACTTTGGCAGGTGCGCTAGCAGGATGCGCTGGAGCATTCTTAGCTTTAGAAGCTGCCGGAACTTTTGCCAGAGGACTAACTGCAGGACGAGGATTTTTGGCTTTGGCAATTATGATTTTTGGGGCCTGGAATCCTATGGGAGCACTAGCTGCAGCGTTATTTTTTGGTTTATCTACTGCAATCGCAAGTCAATTACAAGCTGATGAAGTAATAAACATTCCACAACAATTTGTTAACTTATTACCTTTTGTTATGACCTTAGTTGTTTTGGCAATTGCTGTTGGTCGAGTTAGACCTCCGGCGGCGGCTGGTCAGCCATACACGAAGGAAGGTTAATTTTGTCCGAGTTTTTAATTGAAGCCAAAAACCTAACAAAAAAATTTCCTGGAGTTTTGGCAAATGACAATGTTTCATTAACTTTAGAAAAAGGGGAGATAGTTGCCCTTTTAGGTGAGAACGGTGCTGGTAAATCAACGCTGGTCAAAATGATTTATGGACTATATGGCTCTGATAGTGGAGAACTTTTCATCAAGGGCAAAAAAGTTGACTTTCATTCTCCAGCAGATGCAATTGCTAAAGGTATTGGAATGGTGCACCAGCACTTTCAATTAGTACCTGTTATGACAGTGGCAGAAAATATAGTTTTAGGTGCAGAAAAAACAAAAGGAATAAAATTTGATTTAGATGCAGCAGAGAAAGAAGTTGCTGAGTTGTCAGAAAAATACGGGTTAGAAGTTGACCCAAAGGTTCGCATCGAGGATCTGCCGGTTGGAATGCAGCAAAGAGTTGAAATCTTAAAGATGCTTTATAGAAAAGCAGATATTTTAATTATGGATGAACCAACCGCGGTGCTTACTCCTCAAGAAACAGATGAATTATTAAAGGTAATGCAAAGCTTTGCACAAAAAGGGGTAGGAGTTATTTTCATCACCCACAAACTAAGAGAAGTTTTAGCAGTTGCTGATCGAGTAGTGGTCTTAAGAAATGGCAAAGTTGTAGGAACTGCCAGACCTAAAGACACAAATCAAGAAGGTTTAGCAACAATGATGGTTGGAAGAAGTGTTGTTCTTGATGTTAAAAAAGATTCTTCTCACCCTAAAGAAGTCGTATTACAAATTAAGAACTTAAATGTGCAAGACGATAGAAAACTTCCTGCAGTTCGTGATTTCTCATTAGAAGTTAGAGCAGGGGAAATTGTGGGAATTGCTGGCGTTGAAGGCAATGGTCAACGCGAATTAGTACAGGCAATAACAGGTTTAAGAAAAATTGATTCTGGATCTGTAAAAATAGGCGGTACTGATTCAACAAAGTTAAGCCCGCACAAGATTCACGAACTTGGAGTAGCCCACGTTCCAGAAGATAGAGAAAAAGATGGACTAGTGGCTGGTTATTCAGTCGCTGATAATTCAGTCTTAAATAGATTTGATGAAAAAGAATTTTCTAAAGCTGGGGTAAGACAAACTGGAGCAATTCGAGCATTAGCTACAAAGCTTGTTGAAAAATTTGATGTTAGAACCCCAAGTATTGATACTTCAGCTGGAGCTCTTTCTGGTGGCAATAAACAAAAACTTGTTATTGCCAGAGAATTAATTTGGGGACCAAAACTTCTCATTGCAGCTCAGCCAACTAGAGGTGTTGATGTTGGATCGATTGAATTTATTCACAATCAAATAGTTGCTGCAAGAGATAGCGGTTCTGCAGTTCTCTTGGTTTCAGCAGAATTAGATGAAGTATTAGGTTTAGCTGATCGAGTAGCAGTAATTTATGCAGGAAGAATTGTAGAAATTTTGGATGAAAAAGATGCTGAAAGAAACAAAGTAGGCAGATTGATGGCTGGCGGAGACGTTCATTAAATGCCTGAGAATTTAACTCCAGAAGTAATAAAGGCTGTTCCTAAAGTTTTATTACATGATCATCTAGACGGTGGGGTGAGACCTGCCACAGTTGCCGAGCTTGCAAAAGAAGTTGGTTATGAGAATTTACCAACCACAGATCCAATCGCTTTAGCTAAATGGTTCAGAGATAACTGTGACTCTGGATCATTAGAGAAATACTTAGAAGCATTTGTTCACACTGTTGGTGTCATGCAAACAAAAGATGCATTGGAACGAGTTGCTTTTGAAGCAGTTGAAGATTTGGCTAATGATGGCGTTGTTTATGCAGAAATTAGATTTGCTCCCGAATTACACCAAAACAAAGGTTTAACACTTGATCAAGTAGTTGAAGCTGTTCTTGAAGGATTTCTTCGCGGTGAAAAAACAATGGCAAGAGTTGGCAAATCGATAATAGTTAGGGCGCTTCTTACAGCAATGAGAACTGCTGCAAGATCAAGTGAAATTGCAGAACTTTCAGTTAAGTGGCGCGAAAAAGGTGTTGTTGGTTTTGACATAGCTGGAAAAGAAGCAGGTTTTCCTCCCACAAGACATCTTGATGCATTTGATGCCGTGCGCAGAGCAAACTTTCACATGACAATTCATGCTGGTGAAGCATTTGGTTTGCCATCTATTTGGGAAGCTGTGCAAATTTGTGGAACTGATCGCTTAGGCCATGGAGTAAGAATTGTTGATGATTTAAGTTTTCAATCAAATGGTGAAATAAAACTAGGTGAACTTTCTGCCTATGTTCGAGACAGACGTGTGCCATTAGAACTTTGCCCATCTTCAAATGTGCAAACAGGGGCCGCAAAAAGCATAAAAGATCATCCAATTGGGGTGTTAACAAAACTTGGGTTTAGAGCAACTGTTAACACTGATAACCGATTGATGTCTGACACTTCGATGTCAAAAGAAATGACACTTTTAGTTAAAGAACTAGGTTTTACTTTAAAGCAATTGCAGTGGCTAAGTGTAAATGCCATGAAGAGCTCATTTATTCCCTTTGATCAAAGATTGAAACTAATCAATGAAGTTATCAAGCCAACTTATGCAAAAATTGCTCAAGATTTAGGGATAAAGTTCTAAAATCCTCTTGGATGCCAAACAGTTTTGGTTTCTAAGAAAGTCTTAATTCTGGTTAGTCCATCAATTTTTGTATTTGGACGCAGTACCCGTTTCAAATTAATTGCAGCTTCCTTTTCTAATTCTTGGGCAATACTTTTTTTATCAACACCTGTTAAATCAAGAGCATTTACATCTTGGTGACTAGCAAGCCAAGGTGCGATCTCTTTATATGAACCTGTCAAGATATTTACCACTCCGGCTGGAACATCACTTGTTGCTAATACTTCTGCAAGTGAAATAGCGGCCAGTGGTTGAGTTTCAGAGGCAATAACAATAACTGAGTTACCACTGACAATGGCTGATGCAATTGCTTCAACTAGTCCTAGAAGTGATGATTTCTCAGGTGCAATTGTTGCCACAACTCCAGTTGGCTCAGGAACAGAGAAATTAAAAAATGAGCCAGCAACAGGATTATTTGATCCAGTAACCATTGCTAATTTATCTGACCAGCCAGCAAACCAAACCATTTTGTTTATTGCTTCATCAACTTCTTTTTCGGCTTCTTTCTTTGATTTAGCCCAATAACTTAATTCTTCAACAAACTGATCACGACGACCTTGCATTATTTCTGATACGCGATACATAACTTGGGCACGGTTATAGGCAGTAGCTTCTGACCATTTTGTAAATGCAGATCTTGCAGCAACAACACAATCTCTGGCATCTTTTCTTGAAGCTAAAGCAACATTTGCCACAAACTTTTTATTCTTATCAAAAATTTCATAGGTTCTACCAGATTCAGAGCGGGGGAAAGCTCCACCGATAAATAATTTAGCCGTTCTCTTAACGTCTAAGTTTGACATTTATTTACCCGCCTTCAAATATGGTTCAAGTCCATGGCGTCCACCTTCGCGGCCATAACCTGATTCTTTATATCCACCGAAAGGACTTGTTGGATCAAATTTGTTAAATGTGTTTGCCCAGATCACACCTGCTCTTAATTTGTGGGCAACTTCTAGAATTCTTGATCCCTTTTCGGTCCAAATTCCTGCACTTAAACCAAATGGAGTGTTATTTGCTTTTTCAATTGCCTCATCAGGAGTTCTAAATGTTAAAACACTTAGTACTGGTCCAAATATTTCTTCCCGAGCAATTCGATGGGATAAGGAAACATTTGTGAAAACTGTGGGAGCGAACCAGAATCCTTTATTTGGAATTTCACAAGGAGCACTCCACATTTGAGCACCTTCAGATTTTCCTGATTCGGATAGTTCTTTAATCTTTGCTAACTGTGAGGCAGAATTAATAGCTCCTACATCTGTGTTTTTATCCAAAGGATCGCCTAAGCGCAAAGTTTTCATTCTTTCATAAAGTAGGTTTAAGAAATCATCAGAAATTGATTCTTGAAGTAATAATCTAGAGCCTGCACAGCAAACATGACCTTGGTTAAAAAATATTCCGTTAACAACTCCTTCAACTGCTTGATCCATCGCAGCATCATCAAAAACAATATTGGCGGCCTTGCCCCCAAGCTCTAACGTAACTTTCTTGTTTGTTCCTGAAACTGATTGTGCAATTAAGCGTCCTACTTCGGTTGAACCAGTGAAAGCAACTTTGTCTATATCGGGATGATTTACTAAATACTGACCAGTTTGACCAGCACCAGTAATTATGTTTACAACACCATCTGGAAGTTCTGCTTGTTGGCAAATTTCTGCAAACAAAAGGGCAGTTAACGGTGTAGTTTCGGCAGGTTTCAAAACAACAGTGTTACCAGCAGCTAAGGCTGGAGCAATTTTCCAAGAAAGCATTAAGAGTGGGAAATTCCAAGGAATGATTTGTCCGGCAACACCTAAAGCTTGTGGGTTTTTACCCAGACCGGCATAGTCAAGTTTGTCGGCCCAACCTGCGTAATGAAAGAAATGGGCCGCAACTAATGGAATATCTATGTCTCTTGATTCTCTAATTGGTTTTCCATTGTTCATGGATTCAAGCACTGCTAATTCTCTGGATCTTTCTTGAATAATTCGTGCGATTCGATAAAGATATTTGCCTCGTTCAGATCCTGAAAGTTTTGACCAAGTTTTGAATGCTTTTCGAGCAGATTTAACTGCCTCATCGACATCTTTTTGACTTGCTTCGATAATTTCAGCAAGAACTTCTTCTGTTGCCGGATTTATAGTTTTATAGGTTGAACCACTTTTGGTTTTAACAAACTTTCCACCAATAAACAAGTCATAGTTTGATTTCAAATTAACGATTTTTGTTGATTCTGGAGCTGGGGCGTATTCAAAAACCATTAGTCGACCGTCACATAATCTGGGCCAGAATAGGCACCATTTTTCATTTTTTGTCTTTGCATTAATAAATCATTTAACAAACTTGAAGCCCCAAATCTGAACATGTCTGGATTCATCCAGTTATCACCCAAAGTTTCTTTTAAAACGACTAGATATTTCATGGCATCTTTTGTGGTTTTAATCCCACCAGCTGGCTTCATCCCAATTCTTCTATGTGTGGCTAATTCAAAGTCTCTAATTGCTTGAAGCATTACCAAGGTAACAGGAAGTGTTGCCGCTGGTTGAACTTTGCCAGTCGAAGTTTTAATGAAATCTGCTCCTGCCAGCATTGCAATCCAGGAAGCCTTTTTAACGTTGTCGTAAGTTTTTAACTCACCAGTTTCTAGAATAACTTTTAAATGAGCTGCTTTACAAACCTGTTTAATTGATTGAATTTGATCATAGATATCTAGAAATCTTCCTTCATGAAATGCTCCACGATCAATTACCATGTCAATTTCATCTGCGCCCTGAGAAACAGCATCGGAAGTATCTTGTAATTTAGCCGCAAGAGAAACACGTCCTGAAGGAAATCCAGTTGCAACTGCTGCAACTTTTATTGAAGTTCCGCTTAAGTTTTCCTTGGCAATTGAAACTAAATCACTGTAAACACAAACCGCTGCAACACTTGGCACACTTGGATCTAGTGGATCAGGTCTTTTGGCTTTGGCACAAAGTGATTTAACTTTTCCCTTGGTATCCATTCCTTCTAAAGTTGTTAAGTCAATCATGCGTATTGCTAAATCGATTCCTTCAGCTTTTGCCGTTGTCTTTATTGAACGAGTACCTAATCTGGCAACTCTTTCTTCCACACCAACTTTGTCAACACCAGATAGACCGTTTAAGAATTTTTTTAGAGCAGATTCACTATTAGTGGCATCACGAAGTAATGCAGGTAAAACCAAAGGATCGTCTTTTAGCACATTCACAGCGTAGCGAAGTAGGTAAAAAGCTAAATACTTGTGAGTAGTTGGTGCACAGAATCGGCCAATGAATCTAATTCTTTTTTGGCAATGGCCTTATTTTCCTGAGGATTTCCTGGCTTTGTGGTTACTTCGAGATAGCACTTTAATTTTGGCTCAGTCCCACTTGGCCTAACAATTATCCTCGCATTTTTGGTGAGCAATCTAATTCCAGAGGTAGGCGGTAATCCATCAATTCCCTTATTCATATCTTCAACTTTTTCCACTACAAATTCTCCAATTTGTGATGGGGAATTAGTGATTAACTTCTTTGTTATGTCAATAGCTTTTTTCACAGAATCAAATCTAAAACTTAATTGTTTGGTTAAATGAACTCCAAACTGCTCATAAATACTATTAAGTATTTGATCAGCAGAAATATTATCTTGTTTTAAGTATGAGAATAATTCGACAACTCTAAGAGCTACTGAGATTCCATCTTTATCTCTAACGTATTCAGGATCTGTGCAATAACCAATTGCTTCCTCGTAACCAAAAATGAGTTCATCTAAGTGACCCATCCATTTAACTCCCGTTAAAGTTGTAGCACCTTTTAAACCATGTGCTACTGCCATTTTGGGAACTAAAGAACTTGAAACAATTGAGGCAACCATTTGTCCTTTAAGTTGAGAATTATTTAATTCTGTTCGCTTGATCAACCACCAGGCAATGAGAAATCCTAATTCATCACCAGTTAGTACTCGCCATTTTCCACTTTCCGGAATTGCAACAGCACATCTATCAGCATCTGGATCATTTGCAATTGCAACATCAGCACTTATTTCTTGTGCAAGTTTTAGTAACAAATCCATGGCGCCAGGTTCTTCAGGATTTGGAAATGACACGGTAGGAAAATCTGGATCTGGTTTTGTTTGTTCTTTAACATTTATAGAGGGATCAAATCCTGCAAGTTTCATACATTTATCAAAGGTTTCTTGACCAACGCCATGCATCGGAGTAAAAGCAACTTTGATTTGCCCAAAATTATTATTAACAATTTGAGATACTCGTTCATGGTATTTATCTGTGATATCGATTTCGGTCCACCCAGGTGTTAATTTAATTTGGTTTGCCATGGGCGCAGATTTAATTAGTTCTGCTATTTCTTTATCCATCGGTGGAATAATTCCTGCACCCAAATGGTCATAAACTTTGTAGCCATTATCTCTAGGCGGGTTATGAGATGCGGTAATCATTACTCCAGCTTCAGCACTTAAATGTCTTACCCCGAAAGCCAAAACTGGAGTGGGAATCTGAGAGGGAAGTCGAAAGACTTCTAAACCAAGAGCCATAGCAACACCGCATACATCTTGTGCAAATTGATCAGACAAATGTCTTGCATCATTGCCCACAACTAATTTAGGTTTCTTATTTGGATATTTTTTTAATAAGTACTGACATAATCCATAAGTTGCTCTGATGACAACGGCTCTATTCATACGAGATTGACCTGCATCAATTTCCGCTCTTAACCCAGCTGTTCCAAATTCAAGATCTCCTGCAAATAGTTCACCTAATTTGCCAAGGTCATTATTTTTGATTAAATTCAGAATTTGTTGCTTAGTATTTTCATCAGGATCATGATCAGCCCAGTTTTGGGCAATTGAAATTAAATCTTTACTCACAGTTTTTCAATAACCTTCTTTAGTAAATCACCCATTCGAGAAGCAGCAGCTAAACCAGCAGCTAACACTTCTTCATGATTTAGATGCTCACTAGTTAATCCTGCACCCGGATTTGTAACCATTGAAATTCCTAAAACTTCTGCTTGGGCTTCGCGAGCAGCAATTGCTTCTAAAGCAGTAGACATTCCAACTAGATCTCCACCAAGTTTGATTGCCATTTGCACTTCAGCTGGTGTTTCATATTGAGGACCATGGAATTGAACATAAACTCCTTCTTCCAAACTTGGATCAATATCTTGAGCAATTTTTCTTAATCTCTTTGAATAAACTTCGCTTAAGTCAAGAAATCTTGGGCCAGCTAATGGTGTTGCCCCAGTTAGGTTGATGTGATCTCTAATCAAGATGGGTGTTCCTGGTTTCCATTTAAGTTGTAAACCACCACAGGCATTTGTCAAAATTATTGTTTTTACTCCACTGGCAATTGCAGTTCTTACTGAGTGAACAACTGCAGCTGTACCTTTTCCTTCGTAATAGTGAGTTCTACCCATTTGGATAAGTGTTTGAGAATTTCCAACTTTTACACTTCGTAATTTTCCAGCATGACCTGCCACAGCTGGGGCACTAAAACCTGGTAAGTCAGTAACAGTTATTTCTGCATTTGGTTGTCCCAGTGCATCTGCTGCTGGAGTCCAACCAGATCCAAGGACCACCAAAACATCATGATTAGAGACTTTGGTGATTTCAGCTAATTTGGCTGCAGACTGCTTTGCTAATTCATATGGGTCAAGGCTCACGCAGCAACGCTACTACTTATATATATAGAGAAGAAAAGACATGGACTTAAGCGTTAATAAAGTGTCCAATCTAGCCAGGAACGCAGTTGTCTCATAAACTCTCGATTTGTGCGCTTTTTAAATGAACCTTCCTACGACTTGACCTATGACGATGTATTCATGGTCCCAAGTCATTCAGAGCTCACCTCACGAGTTGAAGTAGATCTAGCCGCTCACGATAAAACAGGAACCACAATTCCATTAGTTGTTGCAAACATGACTGCAATTTCTGGTCGAAGAATGGCAGAGACAATTGCTCGCCGCGGTGGTCTTGCGGTAATTCCTCAAGATGTACCACTTCCAGTTATCACTGAAATCATTGATTGGGTTAAAAGTAGAAATACTTTTTATGACACTCCATTAACTTTAAATCCAGATCAAACAGTTGCTGATGCAATGGGCATTATTCATAAACGAGCTCATGGTGGAGTAGTTGTGGTTGAAGATGGTAAACCAATTGGCATTGTTACCGAAGAAGATTGCTATGAAGTAGATCGTTTTACTCAAGTTAAACAAGTGATGAGTAAAGAGTTAATCACCATTACTGAAGATCTAACACCGCGTGAAGCTTTTGATTATTTAAATGACAACCGAACTAAACTTGCCCCCGTAATTGCAAAAGATGGAAAACTTTTAGGAATCTTAACTAAGGTCGGTGCTTTAAGAGCAAGTCTTTATGACCCAGCAGTGGATAAGAATGGCAAATTAATAATTGCTGTTGCGGTGGGAATTAATGGTGATGTTGCTTCACGTGCTGAAAAGATTCTCAAAGCCGGAGCTGATGTTTTAGTAGTTGACACAGCACATGGTCACCAAAAGAAAATGATTGAAGCATTGCAAGCAATTAAAGCTTTGAATCCTCAAGTTCCAATTGTGGCAGGAAACGTTGTCACAGCAGCAGGGGTAAAAGCATTAATTGAAGCCGGTGCCGACATTATTAAAGTTGGCGTTGGACCAGGTGCGATGTGCACAACTCGTATGCAAACAGGTGTTGGTCGACCACAATTTTCTGCGGTTTTGGAATGCTCTTTAGAAGCAAAAAAATATGGCAAAACTGTTTGGGCAGACGGTGGGGTAAGACATCCTCGAGATGTTGCTTTGGCACTTGCAGCTGGTGCATCACATGTGATGATCGGTTCTTGGTTTGCTGGAACTTATGAATCCCCTGGAGATTTACAAAAGGATGCTCAAGGAAAACTTTTCAAAGAATCTTTTGGTATGGCCTCTGCTCGAGCAGTAGCAGCAAGAACTAGTGGGGAAGATGCTTTTGATAGAGCACGTAAATCTTTGTTTGAAGAAGGCATTTCAACATCTCGAATGTATTTGAATCCCAATAGACCAGGGGTGGAAGATTTGGTTGATGAAATAATTGCAGGCATTCGTTCCTCATTTACTTATGCTGGAGCAAAAACAATTACTGAATTTGCCGAAAAAGCTGTGGTGGGAATTCAATCGGCTGCAGGTTATGCCGAAGGAAGACCTTTATACACCTCTTGGACTAGTTAATTAGCAGACAAAAAAATAAGGGCCAGATTTCTCTGGCCCTTATTTTTATTTCTTAAGGAAATTATCCGAGTAGATCTCTAATCGGAGTTGTTGCAAAATAAATCACAAAGGCGCCAGCCACAACCCATAGCAATGGGTGAATGGATTTGGATTTGCCTGTTGCAACTTTTAATACAACGTGAGTAACAAAGCCTGCACCAATACCTACTGCAATTGAGTAAGTAAATGGCATCAAGACAATTGTTAAGAATGCTGGAAGCGCGATTGTTATATCTGCCCAGTCAATATCTTTGATTTGAGTCATCATTAAGAATCCAACGATGATCAATGCTGGAGTTGCTGCTTCGTAAGGAACAAGTGCAACTAGTGGTGACAAGAATGTTGTCAACAAAAGTGCAATTCCTGTTACGACGCTTGCTAATCCGGTACGAGC
>DAIRXT010000021.1:0-12615 GCA_036819575.1 Candidatus Nanopelagicales bacterium
GTAACACTCGTCCTGCTGTATTTAGATCAGCATCTATTCCTGCGGTTGTTTGGGCCGCAAAGGTTCCAATTACCGTCACCAAAACCGTTATGGCAAGTGAGATTAGAAGAGTTACTAAATCCCTGGGTCTTCGAGCAGCCCGGCGGGAAGCATTATTCATAGAAATAGTCATCACTCCTATCGTCCCATTACCTCACATTTTTTACCTGACCAGACACTTGTCGTAGGTCAATGGTGAAGTAGTCACATGGCAATAAATGCGATCCCTGAAATCTCGTTAGAAAAGACGGCCCTGCCCTTTATTGAGCAACCAATATTTGATGCTGCTCAACAAGAAGTGATTGATCATGAACAAGGATTTTGCTTGGTTACAGGTCGTGCTGGAACTGGCAAGACGAAGGTTTTAGCCGAAGCAGTTGTTAACAAAATAAAAAATGGAACTGCATCTGACAAAATAATTATCTTTTGTTATTCAAGACATTCAGCAAGAGATATGCGCAAATATTTAGCAAGACGCTTACCGGGTTTTTCTGTTCCTCAAGTTGCAACTTTTCATTCTTTTACACATTCAGTGATGCAAGCAGCTTATAACCAAGGAACAGTAGTTGAAGATTACTCATTTTCTCCATTGAGATTACTTTCTGGACCTGAGCAAGAAGTAATGATAAATGAATTAATTAAAGGAACAATTGAAGACGGATCTATTAATTGGCCACCTAATTTAATAAGTGCTTTAAGAACAAAAGGATTTGTTAGGCAAGTAAGAAATCTATTAGCTCGCATGAGATCACTGGGAATGGATCCGGAGCAATTAATTGAAACAGGAATTAAACATGACAATGAAAACTGGATAGCACTTGGTCACTTTGCTGAAATGTATCTAGATAATTTGGATGCATCTGAAACAACTGATTACGGTGAATTAGTTCACCGCGTTAATTTACTCCTTGTTAGATTAAAAAGTTTAGAAGAGATAGGAATAAAGTTTACCCATTTCTTTGTTGACGAATATCAAGATATTGACCCAGCTCAAGTTAGATTACTTAAATCTCTTGTTAGACCAAACAAGTTTTTAATTGCTACAGGTGATAAATCTCAAAGTATCTATCAATTTAGAGGCGCTGATTTTGAAGCAATCGATAGATTTAGTCAAGATTTTGGGCAGAGTAAACAGATTGAGTTAGTCAATAATTATCGACAGATAAAACCAATTGATATAGAAGTTAACACTTATGATTCAACAAATGCCCAAAGCTTTCACATGGCAAATGAAATAAGAAGATTTAAACAACAAAACTTTGATGCCAAGTGGTCTGATGTTTTGATAATTGTGAGAAATGCAAGCTCAATTAATCCCATCAGCAGAGCCCTAACTAATTACTCAATTCCAGTAAGTGTTCAGGCAGATGATTTGCCACTGGCAAAAGATCCAGCAGCACGAGTATTACTTGATTGTTTAGGCATTGCTGGCCAATTAGCTTTAGGAAACCCTGATCCAAGTAATAGTGAAGTAATTAGAGATTTACTTCGAGGACCTTTAATTAATGCCTCTCCTTTTGAATTAAGAGAAACAGCTCGATTACTTAGAAAAAGGTCTCGGGAAAGTAATGAGCACCCTTTAACTTCTGACCAGGCTTTATACAAGGCCGTGATTGACCCGAAATATCTAGTTGAAATTCCTAGCGAAATCTCCCAAGGAGTAAGAAGACTTGGAGCATTGCTTGCTAGTGCTAGTGAATTAATAGTGAAAAAAGTTCGAGTAGAAATAGTGATGTGGAATATTTGGAATTTAGAAATAAATGAACAAAACACAAAACTTTTTGATGTTGAAAAAACAACTTATAAATGGAGTAAGACTCTAAGAGAAAATGCTCTCAGAGGAGGAATTGAGGGTAGAAAAGCTGATAAAGACCTTGACTCAATCCTTGCTCTTTTTGATGCTGCCTCTAGAGATGATGAAAGAACTCTGGGCACAAGGGGAGTTTTAAATTTCTTAAACGATTTAGGAATGCAAGCATTTCAGGCGGAAACTCTGGCGCAAAAACCTATTGAAGATGACCGAGTTCAAATTGTTACCGCCCACAAATCAAAAGGGTTACAAGCCAAATTTGTATTAATACCTGATGTGCAGGCAGATATTTGGCCTTCTTCTCGTTTGCGAAATAATTTATTGGAAGTTGAAAGATTAGGTTATGAAACAGTTGTCAGATCTCCAAGTAGAAATGAAATTATTGCTGAAGACATAAGACTTTTTGAAGTTGCCAAATCAAGGGCTAGTCAAAGACTTCTGGTGTCAGCCATAAAAAGTGATTTTGCCGATAATGGTGAACCATCAGGTTTGTTACACAAAATAAATTCAGGAAACATTAATCATATTTCAGGATTTCCTCATAAACCACTTTCTTTAAACGCAGTTGTCTCTGAAATCAGAAAAACTGCGCAAGAAGATACCTACAGCGTTGACTTCAAAAAAGCTGTTGCCAAAAGATTAAATAAGTTAGCCACTACAAAGGATGCTTTTGAAAGAGATATAAGTAAAGCAGCAGATCCAGAAAATTGGTGGGCCACATTTAAACCTGGTTCAACTCAAAACAAGATTGCTCCAGATGATCAGCCAGTTACAGTTTCTGGTTCAGGATTAGCCACTTTGAGAGATTGTGGATTGAAATGGTTCTTGGAGAAAAAAGCTGGAGCAAATGTTCCACGCCAAAACTCTGCCAGTATCGGTTCAATTGTTCACGCTCTTGCGCAAGGTTTAAGCAATGGTGAAATTGAACCAGAAATACAAAAGTTAAAAGAAAAACTAGATCAGATATGGCCCCAATTATCTTTTGACGCAGATTGGATAGCTCAACGCTCTTACGACGAAACCTTAGAAATTGTTTCTAACTTGCTAACTTGGCACCTCAAAAGAACCGGCAGAAAAGTTGTCGGAGCCGAAGTAAACTTCTCCTTTGAAATTCCTATGGAAAGTGAACTTCCAAATCAGGCAGTTAAAGTAAGTGGATTCATTGACCGAGTTGAGTCAGAAGTAGATGATGAAAAACGACTTCACATTATTGATTTCAAGACTTCCAAATACACATTGACCAAAGAACAAGCAGATGAAGATCCCCAACTTGGGGTTTATCGCTTAGCGGTTTCGCAACAATCACTGAAAGCAGAGGTACATCCACAAAGCGTTGATGCCGGTGCAAGTTTAGTTTATTTAAAACATCTACAAAAAAATGGTTTAAAGGAATTACCAACAGCATCAATTGAAGACAATGGCATTCTTGAAATATTGAAAGAATCTTTTAGAAAGATTAAAAACGAAGACTTTAGTGCCACTGTTTCTCCACTATGTAGAACATGCCAATTCATCAGAATGTGTCCTGCGCAATCTGAAGGCAAAGGAGTTGTGGAATGAGTAAAGAAACAAAATTGAATTTAACTCCTGAACAACTTAAAGCAATAAGTGCACCACTTGAACCAGCTTTAGTTATTGCAGGTGCGGGTACAGGTAAAACCAGTGTTATGGCCGAACGAGTTTTGTGGTTAGTTAGTGAGGCAGGAATTGACCCCGCAGAAATCTTAGGACTTACCTTTACAAATAAAGCAGCACAAGAATTAAGAATTAGAGTAAGAGAGACATTAAATAAAGTTGATAAATATCAAAGTACTTTTGATTTAGTGGAACCAAATGTTTCAACTTATCATGCATTTGCGATGCAGATTCTTAATGATCATGGATTACTTATTGGAGTTGAGTCAGATTTAAAACCAGTTACCGAAACCACCAGAGCAAGTCTTGCTTTTAAAACTGTACTTAATACCAAATTAAGTTTATCTCATTTAGATAAATCTCCTCGATACATTGCAAAGCAATTACTTATGCTTGATAATCAATTAGCAGAACATGATTTAGATACTGAAATGTTAAGTAAATACACTCAAGATTTAATCACTCAAATATCTTTAACTAGACCAAGAAAAGATCTCAGAGATCTTGAAAAGACAAGTCTTGCACGCTTGGAATTAGCTCAACTTGTTAATGAGTTTAGAGAACTTAAGAGAGAAGAAGCCATCATCGATTTCGCAGATCAAATGAGATTTGCTCTTAAACTAGTAAGGCTTCACCCCGATGTGGTTACCCAACTAAGAGATCAATACAAAGCGGTATTGCTTGATGAATACCAAGACACCTCTGTTATTCAAAGATTGCTTTTGACAGAAATATTTGGACAAGCTCATCCAGTAATGGCAGTGGGGGATCCTTTGCAAGCAATTTATGGCTGGCGTGGAGCTTCAGTCTCAAATATTGATAATTTCTGCACACATTTTCCGCAACAGGATCAAAGTCCTGCAAAAAAGTATCCATTGACATCAAATTTTAGAAGTGGTCAAAAAATATTGAATCACGCAAATCAAGTTTCAAAAGATTTACGAGATATTCATGATGCCATTTCATCTCTGGTTGCTGGCAAGGGAACTACTAGCGAAGTAAATATAGGACTAAATCTAACTTGGAATGATGAAGTTGAGAGCATCGCAGAGCAAATTAAAGATTTAGTAAACAACAAAAAAGTAGCACCAGAAAGTATTGCTGTTTTAAGTAGGAACGGAAAAGAACTCTTACCAATTTATGATTTGTTGATAAAAAAAGGAATCCCAGCAACTTTTGCAGGCAAAAGAGATCTGGTAGATGTGCCTGAAGTAAGTGAAACACTTTCGTATTTACGTCTCATGGATGATCCAACACACAACCCATCCTTGGTAAGGATTTTGGCTGGACCCAGATTTGAAATAGATCCAAAAGATTTAGCACTGCTTGCTAAAAGAGCAGCAGACTTAGTTAAAGACCACAATTGGGATAAAAGTAAAAGATCTTTCGAGCAAAGTTTATTGCAATCAGTTGATGGCAATGATGTGGCAGAACTAGCAGTGTTAGCAGATGCCTTAAATGATCCAGGAAATTATGACTACGGGGTTGGTGTTAAAGAAAGATTTCTGAAACTAAAAAATGAATTAGAAAGTCTAAGAAGACATATCACAGAACCATTAAGCGATATTGTTTATCGAATTATTAATCAAACTGGATTAATGATTGAAATTTTAGCTAGCAATCAAATGATGGCAGAAAGTAGATACGAAGCGTTAATGAGTTTGCAAGATCTAGCTCAAAGCTTTGATCAAGGCTCACCCCATGGTGTAGTTAGAGAATTCTTAGCTTGGCTTGATGAAGCCGATGAACTCGAAAGCACCATTGAATTTGCACCTACTGCAATAAAGAATGCTGTTTCATTAATGACAATTCATGGGGCAAAAGGTTTAGAGTTTCCAATAGTTTTTATCCCAGCAGTGTGCGAGAACGTTTTTCCCCACAATAAAACTTCTACTTGGGTAAAAAGACCTGAACTTATTCCCTTTGAATTAAGAGTTGATTACAAATCTCTTCCACAAGGCTTCAAAACAGAAACAAAAGAATTCGATGCTTACTTAGAGAGTTGTAAAGATTACGCAGAACTAGAAGAAAGAAGATTAATGTATGTTGCTCTGACTCGTGCTGAAACTGAAATTTATGTTTCTAGTCATTGGTGGGGAAATACACAAAAGAAAGTAAGAGGACCATCTAAATACTTATTGCAACTAAAAGAAGTTGTAGAACAAGGTCATGGAAAAATAACGACCTGGGTAGAAAACCTTGAAGAAAATAATCCAACCCTAGATCAATTAGTGCCAACTCTTTGGCCTGCGCAAACAAACCAAATAGCCAGGGAAAAAAGAATTGAGTTTGCTCATTTAGTAAAAAATGTGGAAGAAGTTGATGAAAGTCAACTTAGTTTATCTGAGAAGGAACTACTTGAAAACATTGATAAAGATATTGATTCTTTGATCACTGAATTAACCAGTGACAAATTGATTAAAAAAACAGTGGCAATTCCTGACACTCTCAATGTCACTAAAACTATTGCACTGATGCGAAACCCAGATGATTTTGCTATGCAACTTGTTAGACCTATGCCTACTAAACCAATTGATCAAGCTCGACGAGGAACACAATTTCATTTTTGGATTGAGAAGCATTTTGGAATGCCTGCCTTGTTAGATTCTTTGGATCTGCCAGGAGCAGCTGATGAGAAATTAATATCTGATGACCAACTAGAAGATATGAAAAATGCTTTTCTAAACTCTGAATGGGCTAACAAGAAACCAGTTGCGTTGGAGTGGCCTTTTGATATTTCAATTGGCGGAAGATCTCTTCGAGGTCGAATTGATGCAGTGTTTGAAACAGAAAATGGAATTGAATTAATCGATTGGAAGACCGGGGTGGTAGGTAAATCTGATGATTTGCAACTTGCTTGGTATCGATTTGCGTGGTGGAAAATGACAAACATGCCACTAGAAAAAATTACTGCGGCCTTTGTTTATGTGCCGAGCATGGAAATTAGTAGACCTATTGATTTACTTTCTCCAGAGATTTTGTTAGAGAGCATTTCAGGCTAAATCACGCTCAATTTTGTCTGCAAAAAGAATACGTGAGAGGATAAAGTCATGACCCAATTAACAATGTACTCAACCCAGTGGTGTGGTTACTGCCAAAGATTAAAAGCTCAATTAGGCCGTGAAGGAATCACTTTCACCGAAATTGATATAGAACATGATCCTGAATCTGCTGCTTTAGTTGAAAAAGTAAATGGTGGAAATAGAACAGTTCCAACAGTGGTTTACCAAGATGGCACAGCTGTAACAAATCCTTCCCTGGGACAGGTGAAAGAGAAGCTAGGTTTGTAAATGCCTGGCCAACGCCAAACACTTGATTCTTTAGATGATGCACAACGAGCAGTTGTTGAAGCTTTAGAAGGACCAGTTGTAATTTATGCTGGCGCAGGAAGCGGTAAGACTCGTGCCATAACCCATCGCATAGCTCATGGTTGTAACACTAAAATTTATGATCCACAAAAAGTATTAGCTGTAACTTTTACAACTCGAGCAGCAGATGAAATGTCATTAAGACTTTCGGCATTGGGAATAAGAAATGTGGCAACACGAACTTTTCATTCAGCAGCTCTTCGACAACTCAAATACTTTTGGCCTAAAGCAATAGGTGGAGAAATTCCTAAAGTAATAGATAATAAATTTAAAGTCCTATCAGCTGCTTTAGAAAAAACAAGCTTAGCAACATCCAAAAACTCAATCCGTGAATACTTATCGGTAATTGAGAGTGCTAAAACAAATAGATTAGACACAGATTCAATAACAAATCCTGATCACGCCAGTGCATACCAGGCCTACATCGACTTCACCGACAAAAATAACTTAATTGATTTTGAGGACGTATTGCTATTACTTGTTGCCGTATTGGAAGATGGGGAAGATTTTGCTGATGAAGTTCACCAAAATTATCAATGGCTGACTGTTGATGAATACCAAGACGTAAATCCGCTGCAACAAAGATTGTTAGAGCTTTGGCTAGGAGAAAACCGAAATATTTGCGTGGTGGGAGATTCTGCACAAACTATCTATACATTTGCTGGTGCTTCAAGCAAACCTTTAGAAGATTTTGCTAAAAAATTTGATGACGCAAATGTTTTCAGACTAAACAGAAACTATCGATCAAAGCCAGAAATTATTGACTATGCCAATAAGTTATTAGCTCAAATGCCTGCTTCCAATGCCAGCGTTGGATCTCTCATGGCAACTAAACCAGCTGGTGCAAAAGTTGAGGTTTTACCCTTTGTAAGTGATTCCGCCGAGGCTGACTGGATTGCTCAAAGCATCGTTGATCTTTTGCAATCAGGTCAAAAAGAAACAGACATTGTGGTCTTAGCAAGAATAAATTCACAACTTGAACTGATTGCTGCAGCACTTGAAGAAAGAGGTGTTGATTACTGGCTCCAAACAGGGGAGAGATACAACCTCAAAAGCAGACTTGAACCAAAAATAACTCTTGCCACAATTCACGCCACAAAAGGCTTGGAATGGGAAAACGTTTTCATAGTGGGTGCAAGTGATGGTTACCTGCCATATGTTCAAGCAGATTCTGATGAAGAGGTTGCTGAAGAGTTAAGACTTTTTTATGTTGCTGTGACCAGAGCTAAAGAAAGATTGTTTATAACTTGGTCAAGAAGTAGAGAAAATGGTGGTCGAGACAGGATTAAGTCAAGATTTATTACCAGAATTGATTCAGAGCTTTCTAAAACAGCAAACGATGAAACAGTATTTGCACCATCAAAAGAAAGACAAAATTACCGGAAAGAATTAATGCGCTGTTCAATTTGTGACAAAGCATTAGTAAGTGGCACAGAAATTATCTTGCAAAGATGTAAAAGTTGCCCAAGTTCGACTCCAAGTGAGTATTTAGAAGCAGCAATTGAGTGGAGAACAACCCAAGCGCTAATGGAAGCAATTCCAGAATTTCTAGTGCTTAGCAACGCAACTTTAGAAGCATTTGTTGATGCTTTATATGAAGCAAAAACTGAAGAAGATTGTATTTTAATTCCCGGGGTAGGAGTTGAAAAGTGTGCAAGATACTTTGATGACTTAGCAACTGTTCTGGCTGCTGTTAAGCCAAGTGACCCAAAATTAATTGATTTAAAGCCGTAATAGTTTCTCTGTGGATAACTTTTACCCACAGCTTCTAAATGTGTTCTAATCCTTAAAGCCTAGATTTAAGGAGCATTAATGCGCTTGATTCTGAATCCAGAAATAGACGTTTTATGGCGAGATAAAACAACTTTGCAGGTTAGAAACCCTGATGGCACCAATAATACAATTTCAGATCTGCCAAGTGAGATGAAACTAATCATAAGCAGTTGCACAGGAATCATTAACATCTCGGATATTTTGATGAATCTCAATATTGATGAAAGAATCCATGAAGATATAAACGTAGCTTTACGTTTTTTAATAGAACACCAAATACTTATTAATCAAACTCATCTTTTTGAACAATCAGAGAAATTACATAAAAGCTACGTTCAAATATTGGGCATAAACACTTTTGCTTATCAAATTGGCCACCTTCTTGCATCAGCTGGGGTTGGACGAGTTGTGTTTGATTCTTTAGTTAAGAAACATAGCGATGTGAGTTTGGGGGATATTAATATCTTTGGCCCAAAAGCTAAAGAAATAGGAACTTCTTTAGCTCAGAGCTTAAGAGACTCTCTTTTAGTTATGGGCACAAGAGCTGAAAAACCAAACGTTATTCAAAAACCTGATTTAGTTATAATTTGTGAAAATGCTGAATCCTTTGAGATAAACGATTTAATGCTAAATAGAATTCCTCATGTATTCATTGGTAAAACAGGGGAACAAGTTAATGTAGGTCCCTTTGTAATTCCTGGGATTGAAACTTGTAATAACTGTTTGCAATTAAATTCATTAAAAAAGAATATTTTTATATTCCCCCTAGATCGTAAAAGAAAGAAAGTTCGTCAAATCGACAAGAATCCCGTTTTGACGACTTTGGCTTCATCTTTACTGGTCACAAATTGCATTTCATACTTAACAGGTGAATTAGTTAATTCAGGTCCAAGTTTGCTAAATGTGGTGTGTGATCTAGATGCGATTGGACCAACAATTATTTTCAGAAAATTGCAACCAAATCCGCAATGTGGGTGCAGGTGGGAAGCTGCTTAGAAAAGCAGATTGCCCTTGGTTTAATTACTCAAACCAAGGGCAATGAAGACTGCTGCGGTCTTTAGGCTTTACCTAGAATGCGGGTTACCTTGGTGCCACAAGTTGGGCAAATTCCTTTGGCCATGCGACGACCATTAGTTTCGTGAACTTCACCAGTAAACTCGCGTTTGGCTTTGCACTTAACGCAGTAAGCTTCGCCTGTATATGACTCTCCGGCCATGTGTCCTCCTTGCGATCGCGAGGGATTATTCCCACGCACCCTTAACCCTAGGCGCACCTTGGGCTTGTGAGGGCGAATTTGAGCCTGCCACGCCGTGTTTTCAAGCACAACTCCCCACAAACTGAGCTCAGAGGGCATGAGGCTTAGGCCAAAAAGTGAAACCGCCAGGTTTGATCAAAATGTGAACTTTATGCACTTTCCCCAGATACACAAAGCCAGTTTTGAATCAAAACCCAGCGGTTCAATAGTGAGAAGTTATGTCACATGAGGGGCATGCGTCAAACGTGGCTGTTGATGAAGTTGTGGATTAACTGTTCAATCTGTGGGTAATTGGGTTCATAACTTGGGGATAAAGATGTGGGAAAGAAATTGTTATAAACCAAATAAAGGCTCTGAAGTGCAGGTTTACTTGAGAGTGTTTGTGGATAAAAAATAGTTTGAACCCCTAGCGTTAAATTCATGCCCAAAGCCATGAATCTGCCTCCCAATGTTGAAGTGAGGCGATCAAACAAGCGTAAAAGAACAGTTTCAGCCTCTCGTGAGGGTAATAAAACGGTGTTAAACGTTCCCCACAGAATGAGTATTGCTGAAATTGAGCAAATTGCTCGCGATCTAATTACTCGCATGAATCAAAATGACCCCAGAGCTTATTTTTCGGATGAAGAATTATTCAAAAGAGCACACGAATTATCTGCAACATATTTGTTTTCACAAGCTGATCCAAAATCGGTTGCTTGGTCAAATAAATTAACTTCTACTTGGGGAATTTGCACACCACTGGAAAGAACTATAAAAATTACTTCAAGATTACAAGGTATGCCTCAATATGTTTTGGATTATGTTTTATTGCATGAACTAGTTCATTTAGTTATCAATGATCACGGAAAAGATTTTGATGCATTCATGAAAACTTTTGAGAAAAAGGAAAGAGCAGAAGGTTATTTAGATGCACTAGATGAATTGCCATCATCTGTTTGGTCGTCTGGTTCTTTAGGTGCAATACCTGCTGAATCCAATGCAGAAATATCTAGAGGGGCTTGAATCTTAGAGAAAAACTCTGGATCTTGTAATTCTTCAATAGAAGGTAGTAGATCTGGATGATTCCACAAACTATCTCTCACATTTGTGCCAAAGGTTAATGTTTGCTTGTTCCAAAAAGTTGCAGCTTCTCTAATTAATTTTGGTCGAAGCTCCAAACCAATCAGTGCACCAAATGTTTTTTCTGCAGGTCCACCCACTGCTCTTCTTCGAATCATTGCCTCTTGCAAGGCAGATACTCCTGGCAATCTGCCCAAAGCAGCAATATTTACTACTTCATAAATCCAGCCTTCAATTAAGGCTAATAATCTTTCGGTTCTAATTAAGGCAGCACTTTGGGATTCGTTTAATTGTGGTTCGAACAATCCACCGGTTAATGCTTCTTGAATTGATTGAGGATTAGTTGGATCAATTTGACTCATTACGTCATTTATTTTGTTGCTATCAACACTTATTTGAGAAGAGTATTCTTCAATTGCACCTAGCAGTGTTGGAGCAAGCCAAGTAACACTTGAAAATAATCTTGAAGCTGCGGATTCTCTTAATGCAATAAAAGCAATTACTTCTGACTCATTTACCTGCAGTCCTTTAGCAAATTCTTTAATGTTTCGAGGAATTAGTGCAGGAGTCGTTGTGTCTCCTAAAGGAATACCAATATCTGTTAAGCACAGAACTTCACTTGATAAAGCAGATAAACCATTACTTATTTGCATTGAAAACATCGCTGCAGACATTGGCTTAAGTGCATCTAGTAAAGGTTTAAGCATTTCTTGTTGAGATGGATCCATACCAGGAATATTTGGTAATGAATTTGACATTGAGTTTTGAACACGTTGTGCTACTGGATCAACAATTTTTTGCCAGGTGCTAACAGTTGCTTCAATCCACTCACTTCGACACCAAGCTTTACTTGCAGTTGATGCAGCAGGAACAGTTGTAACTCCATTTAGCCAGGTTTGTGCTAATTGAACGTTTGTATTGATTTCTTTTATTTCAGAATCATTAACACTTGGGTCACCGGCTTGCACAACATTTGTACGAGCCATATTTACCGCAGCTGCCCAACCAACAGGAGCACTTCCTGCACCCTGCATCATTTGTCCAAGTTGGCTTAAAATTTTGCCAAGCTCTGCTGGATCTATGGGACACCTCACAACTAGTAAAGCAATGCGAATACTTAAGTATCTCGCGCCTAGTCGTAGTGTTGTTATATGCAGGTACTTCTTTGGCTTCTTATCCCGGTGGCAGCAGGACTTTTGGCCACAATTTATTTAGCGATTAAGTACAGACCATCTAGACCAGCAAATGCCCATCGAGGCATGGCATACCTGGCTGAATTCAGAGACGCCATGAATAGACCACTACCAAGAGACAATGACGAAAAAAACAAAAAGTAAAAAGAAAAAATTAATACAAGCTCTATCCAAATTTGTTCCAACTTTAATCACTGGTTCCATTTTAATTCTCTTATTATTTGTTCCTGTACCTTTTATAAAGATTGCACCTGGCCCACTTTTTAACACTGTTGGAATTGAAAAAGATAAAGAAGTGATTTCTATCAGTGGCGTAGAAACTTATAAATCAAAAGGGGAACTTAATTTCACAACTGTTTCTGAAACCGGTGGTCCCTTTGGAAGACTAGTTTTAATTGATGCAATCGTTGCTTGGATTAACCCAACTGAAGCAGTTGTGCCAACAAGAGATTTGTATCCCGAAGTAATTGATCCAGAAATTAT
>DAIRXT010000022.1:0-12154 GCA_036819575.1 Candidatus Nanopelagicales bacterium
CGGCGGTGGCAGGAAGTTCAACACGAAGTGTTACTGCATATCCAGGTGAAGGTGTCGACATAAACAAATCCTAGTAGTTTACGGTTTAAAAATATTAAAGGGCACCTTCACAGGTGCCCTTTAATTATTTTCCCAAATTATTTTTTATGGGAGTTAGCAAACTCTTCTTCTGGAGAAAGCACTAAACGATTTCTCGTATAGAGTCCAAAATAAAGTATGCCGATCACAAATGCGCCTGCTAACCAAATAACAGGTTCTCTGTAATCTGGGCTGAGGAACAAAATTATTAACACCACAATCCAAATAATCATGGCAAGTGCTGCACCCCATGATCCAACTGGACTTAAGTATGGACGTTTGATGTTTGGCAGATTTGTTTTAAGTAACAAATAAGCAATCATCTGTAGTGCGTAAGAAATTACCGCACCAAATACAGCCATACTCAAAAGTGATCCAGCAAGGACCACTCCGTCTCTACCGGTAAGAATTGGTAGAAATACGACTAAGGCATATCCAACTACTGATCCGGCAACTAATGCCACCAGAGGTGTTTTTCTTCCAGCAGTTGTGACACTTAGCCAGCTTGGATAATATCCTGCGCGTGAAAGTGAATAAACATTTCTTCCAGCCGCAAACATAATTCCTTGGAATGATGCCATCAGTCCTGCTAATGCAAAAAGAGACAACAACGGTGCAATTGCTTGATTTGGAAATACTTGACGCAATCCATCTAGCAACGGTTCACCACTTTTTGCAATCGCACTCGCACCCAAAACACCTGGATTAAGTACGAAGATGATCAGAGCTGATGCAATTAATGTCATCATGCCTCTGAATGCACCTACTGGAATAGCTGATTGTGGAGCATGAGTTTCTTCTGCAGCTAATGGTAATTCTTCAATGCCTAAGAAAAACCAAATAGCAAATGGAAAAGCAAGCGCGATGCTAACTACTCCAAATGGCAAGAAGGTTGAACCGCCGGCTTCTGGTGCAATGTCGAACAAATTACTTAGTGAGAAATTGCCACTAAATAGTGCGACGATAACAAAGAATCCAATTACCGCTAGAGAAATTATTGCCATCCAGAATGCAAAGGTGAAAGAGGAACTAACTCCAGCACCATTGATTGCTAAGAAGACTAAGTAGAAAATACCTACCCATGCCCAAAGCGGAAGGTTTACTCCAAACAAATCTCCAATAATTGCATCAGCATATAAACCAGTAAATACACCAACCACTGCAGTTGTAACTACGTATTCAATGGTTTCAGCCAATCCAGTTACGTATCCACCCCAAGGACCCATTGCGGTTCTTGCAAATGAATATGCCCCACCAGTGTGAGGTAATGCTGCTGCCATTTCGCTGATACTAAGCACCATGAACAAAAACATGGAGCCGATAATGATTGTTGCGATAAGCATTCCGCCCCAACCAGCTTGAGCGATACCTAAATTCCATCCTGAAAAATGTCCTGAGATAACTGCAGCGACACCAAGTCCCCACAGACCCCAAGAACCGGCGTGACGTTGTAGTCCGCGCTTTTCAAAATAGTCAACGGCAACTTTTTTATAACTTGCCCCTTGAACTGATTTCTCTGACACTTACCCTCCCAATAAAGATCGCTTCCTGATGAAGCAAATCTCTAGTAGGTATTCATACTCCTACTTTGTGAACAAATGAAAGAGTTTTAGACAGAAAATTTGGACATATTTTCAACCCTTGTGAGGGAAAGTTTGTGCCTCGGGGCACAAACTACTTATTTCGAAGAGAAACGACCTTAAAGAGGAGGTAGGAAATCAGGGCACTGACCACTGAGGCAACCAGCACACTAAAGATGGCCAGGCTTTGCAAAGTCTCATCTTCAAAGGCAAGTTTGGCAATGAATATAGAAACGGTAAAACCAATACCAGCAGAGCTTCCGGTGGCAAAAATTTCACTCCATCTGACATTCCCAGAAAGAGCTCCCACGTTGGTTTTCAAAGAAACAAATGTGAAGAGAAAAATTCCTAATGGTTTTCCTGCTACCAAACCAAAAAATATGGCCCAAGCAACTGGTGAATTAATGGCATTGCTGATGCTTTGGGAAGTAATGACTATTCCTGAATTAACAAAGGCGAACAGAGGAACAATTAAAAACGCTGTCCAGGGATGAATTTGGTGTTCTAACCACTCCACAACTGAGACTGATCCTTTGGCAATCTTTTTGGTCTTAATGACATTTTCAACTGTTGATAGATCCATTAATTCTTCGGTGTCAATATATTCTTTTGAAACAAAGGGATTACTTGGTGCAAGAAGTCCAAGTATTACTCCAGCAATGGTGGGATGAATTCCTGCCTCATAAAGACTGAACCATAAAATAACACCTAAGAAGATATAAACAAAAATGTATTGAACTTTTAAATACTTAAGGGCTACCACTATTCCTACTACTACAAGTACTGCTAGTAACCAGTTAAGTTTTATTCCCACTGAAAAGAAAACAGCAATAATGAGGATTGCCCCAATATCATCAATTACTGCAATTCCTAACAAGAACGGTCTTAAGGTGGCATTGTTTTTAGTGCTCACCAAACTTAAAACTCCCAAAGCCAAAGCGATATCTGTGGCAACAGGTATTGCCCATCCAGATGGGTATGAATCTCCAGCAATCATCAAATAAATTACTGCTGGAATTAGCATTCCCCCAATTGCTGCAAGCAATGGCAATAGGGCACTTTTTATATTAGAGAGATGGCCTGAAGTTAATTCTCTTTTGATTTCCAAACCAACAACAAGAAAAAAGATGGTCATTAATCCATCATTTACCAGATGACTAACGTCCATCTCAAAGTTAAAAAATCCCAAATCTAGAGAGATTTTTGTTTTCAAAATTCCAAAATAGTTTTTACCTAAAGGGCTGTTTGCAATTACTAGCCCAAAGATTGAGGCTATTACAATTAGGATTCCTGAAGAAGATTCTTGTTTAAAAAAGTCAGCAAATGGTGAAATTTTACTTACACTTGAATCTGAATTATCTTGAGAATTTTTAGCCATGACACCAAATCAAATCAGTGCCTGATTGGTTCATCTCTTTCAAATTTCCAGTATTCAAAGAGCCATCCCCAAACTGAGAAAATTACTAGTCCTAAGCCTAGTAGTAAAATCCACACCGCAAAAATCAATCCTAAAAAAGTTATTCCTGTGGCTACTGCCACGATCATGGGCCACCATGAATGAGGTGAGTAAAAACCATAATCTGAGGGTGCTTCATTTTGTTCAGCTTGAGAGTTGTCCTCTGGCTGATAGCCCAGTCTGTTTTGAGTAAAGAGCAAATAAAAGGCAATTAAAACTGCTAATCCCCCGGTAAGCACCAAAGCAGTTGTGCCAACAGGTTCTCGGGAAACTACGAAATAAATTGCACCAACTACGAAGTAAAAAAGTCCACCATAAAGAAATAAAAATCCACCTGATTTCATTTAACTTCTTTTTCCTAACACTGGCCCACCAATGGTGTCATCGAGGAAGTTTTTTCTCACCGGTGCATCTGAATCTGCTAATTCTGGATGTGCTGCATCAAAGGCTGGGCGTTCAGAGCGAATTCTTGGTAGTTCATTGAAATTGTGTCTTGGTGGTGGACATGAAGTTGCCCATTCCAAACTCATTCCCCAACCCCATGGATCATTTACTTTTACTAAAGGTGCACTGCGCCAAGTTTTGTAAACGTTCCACAAGAAGAACAATGTTGACCCACCCAATAGGAAAGCTCCGACTGAAGAAACAGTGTTACCGAAAGTAAAACCATCACTTGCTAAATAATCTGAGTATCTTCTTGGCATTCCTTTGATTCCTAGCCAGTGTTGAATTAAAAATGTCACTTGAAAGCCAATAAACAAAGTCCAGAAATGAATTTTACCGATTGAGTCATCTAGCATTCTGCCGGTGAATTTTGGCCACCAGAAATAAAATCCTGCAAACATGGCAAAAACTACTGTGCCAAATACTGTGTAATGAAAATGAGCCACTACGAAATATGAATCTGAAACGTGGAAATCAATTGGTGGCATTGCAAGCATTACTCCGGTTAGTCCACCGATTAAGAATGTGATCAAAAATCCAATCACAAATAACATTGGTGTTTCAAAAGAAATAGATCCTCGCCACATTGTGCCAATCCAGTTAAAGAATTTAACTCCAGTTGGTACTGCAATTAACATTGTGGTTAAAGCAAAAAATGGCAACGAAACAGCTCCCGTGACATACATATGATGTGCCCAGACTGCAACTGATAAACCTGCAATTGCAATAGTGGCGAAAACTAATCCCTTATAACCAAAGACTGGTTTTCTACTAAATACTGGAATTACTTCACTAATAATTCCAAAGAAAGGTAAGGCAATGATGTAAACCTCAGGATGGCCAAAGAACCAGAAAAGATGTTGCCACAAGATTGCTCCACCATTAGCTGCTTCAAATACTTGGGAGTTAAAAGTTCTATCAACTTGCAAGACAATCAATGATGCAGCAAGAACTGGAAATGCCATCAAAACTAGAACACTTGTTAACAAAATTGTCCAAGAGAAAATAGGCAATCTAAACATAACCATGCCTGGTGCACGCATTGTCAAAATTGTGGTCACGAAGTTGACCGAACCAAGAATTGTTCCCAAACCACCAATAGCTAAACCGATGATCCAAAGATCAGCACCTACCGTTGGTGAATTTACTGCGTTTGAAAGTGGTGCGTAAGCAAACCAACCAAAACTTGCTGCACCATCTGGAGTCAAAAATCCTGCAACAACAATCAAACTTCCGACTAAATAAAGGTAATAACCAAGCAGGTTTAATCTTGGAAAAGAAACATCTGGTGCGCCGATTTGAAGTGGCATAATTGCATTTGCAAATGCGGCGAAAAGTGGTGTTGCAAAAAGAAATAACATAATGGTTCCATGCATGGTAAACATTTGGTTGTATTGCTCATTAGAGATAAATTGCAAACCAGGTCTTGCTAACTCGGCTCGAATAACCATTGCCATAGCGCCAGCAAACATAAAGAATATAAATGAAGTTATGAAATAAAGATTTCCGATCACTTTTGGATCAGTTGAAGTCATCCACTTAACAATGGTTTGACCCATTGTGTTCTTTTTTACTTGATAAGCATGTGAAGAAACTGTTGGTTGATTCTCAAGAAGTGTCATTTAATTATTCTCCCTTACATGCTGGTAATTCTGGATTGCCTAAGCAATCTGGATTACCTTTAGTGTCTACTTTTCCTGATGTTAAGGCACCAACTTGACCTGCTGCTCTTAAATCAGCTAAATGTTGTTCGAATTCAGCTCGTGGCACAACTTTTACGTTAAATAACATTCGAGAATGATCAACTCCGCAAAGCTCAGCACATTTTCCGACAAATTCACCAGACTTTGTGGGGGTTAATTCAAATGCATTTAATCGGCCCGGAATAACATCCATTTTCATTAAAAATGCAGGAACCCAGAATGAATGAATTACATCTGGGGAAGTTAGTTCAAATTTAACTTTCTCGTCAACTGGTAAATACAAAGTTGGCGGAATCGCTGGGGTTCCTATTTCGTAAACGCCTGCTTCTTTGTAATTAAATGCCCATGACCATCTAAAGCCCACAACATTAACTGTATGTTTTTGTTCTCCAGTTAATTTAATAATTGTGCTTTGATCTCTGGCGGTGAAGTAGAAAAGTCCTAGCACGATTACCAATGGAACAATTGTGTAAAGAATTTCTAAAGGAATGTTGTAACGAGTTTGCTTTGGAACATCTGCGTCACTTCTACGACGGTAAAGAATCAATGCTGCAAAAAGTAATCCCAGTACCAAGACTGCAACGCCAATTGCCACAATCCAAGTTCCTTGCCAAAGATTTAAAATTGTTACACCTTCAGCAGTGACAGGTTCTGGAAAACCAATACGAAGAGCTTCGTCTTGAGAAGCCTTAGAACAGGCAGATAGGAAAAGTGTTGAGGCTAGGAGTGCCAGACCAGCAACTTTGCGCACGAAAACCTTTTCTGTTGAAATTGCACTGTATATATAGAGATTAGTGCACTCAAGGCTTCGTGAGGAAAACAAGGGCAAGTAACGTTTGACACATGTCTTCCAGCACAAGTGCACATACGCACAATTTCGACACTTTAAGTTCTCACCCAATTCATCCTGCCGCAAAAAAAGCCTTGAGTTCTCTTCCCGACTATGCCTTCATAGACCCAACCAAGCTTTACCACGATTCACGATCTGCTCGACTACTTCTAGATAGTGCCAGAGCATCTATTGCTGCTCGTTTAAAAGTTAATGCTGATGAAGTCTCTTTTATTCCCTCGGGAAATGCTGGTCTTGATTTAACAATTAGTGGACTAATTAATTCTTTGAGCAACAAGACAATTGTTTATTCTGCTGTTGAACAAAAAGCAATCATTGAAAGAATAAAAAGTTTTGAAAGCGTTGAAATTTCAGTGGATAAATTTGCACGAGTAAATGAAAAAGAGTTCATTGAAACACTTGAAAGAGTTAAACCAGGTTTAGCGGTATTGCAATTTTCTAACCATGAAGTTGGCACTCAGCAACCTATAAATCCGATATACAAAAAATGTCAAGAATTAAATATTCCCCTATTTGTTGATGCAACCATGACAGCAGGTTTAGTAAATCTAGGTTTGGATTGGGATGCATTGTTGTTAAAACCTGCCACTTGGGGTTCCCCAATTGGAATTGATGTCCTGGTTGTTAAAAGAAGTGCCAGATTTAAATCAATTCTTTTAGATGATGGTCGAGAAAACCATAAATTTTCAAACAATGTTTCAATACCTCATGCTGTAGCAATCGGGGCAAGCTTTGAAGCAATAACTTCAACTCGTTCAGAAACAGCTAAAGCTTTAGGAAATCTCATAACAGAATTAAGGCAATTGCTTTCAAGTAATCTTGATATAACTCTCTTAGGTGACCCTGTGGCAAGACTGCCACATGTTTTGGCTGCAGTTATAAAAGATATTGATGCCGAATCTTTAGTTAACAATCTAAGTAAAAAAGGGTTTGCAATTTCTAGTGGTTCTTCTTGCACCCCTGATCAAATTAAACCTTCCCATGTTTTAGCGGCTATGGGATTTGGGGAACAAACAAGTATTAGAATCTCTCTTCCCTTTGATGCTCAATCTTTGGATATTTTAGATTTTGTTTCAGCATTTATTGCTTCAATTCAAGAAGTAAAAGCAGCTGGTGGAATCTAAAACGCAGGAGTTGTGTTCATAACTTCTGGTAAGAGTGAAATGTATTTTGCTCTACTAATTTTTATTACTCCCATTGATTTCAAGTGAGGGGTTTGCCATTGAACATCAAAGATTCTTTCTCCCCCAGCTTCTTTCAATTGATTAACCAAATAAACCATCGCAGTTTTGGAAGCATCAGTTTGTTTATGAAACATTGATTCTCCGGCAAATAAACCATTGACTTCCACTCCATAAAGCCCACCTACCAGTTCATCTTTCTTATTCCACACTTCAACAGAGTGCACATAACCTAATTCGAACAGCTTTTTGTAAGCAGTTTTTATATCTTTATTTATCCATCCTTTAGGTCTTTTATCATCACCACAACCTTCAATTACAGCGTCAAAGTCTTGATCAAATGTCACATAATATTTCTTCATTGATTTCTTTAACGAACTTGAAATATTGATTTTGTTTAAGGGCAAAATCCCTCTTTGTTGGGGTGACCACCAACCAATTTCTCGTTTATTTTCTATTTGAAGGTGCATAGGAAATATGCCGTGCTTGTATGAATCAATTAAGGTTTCAGGTTTTAAATCTGCCCCTAATGTGACTAAGTCATCTTTGGGCATTTGCTCAGGAGTAGGAAAATCCCAAACCGAAGCATCAAGCGGTGTGGGCATGAATTTCTACTTAACTAAATGTTTTTTTACTTCGCCTGCTGCAACATCACCATAAAAATCTTTGAATCTGCTGACAAATTCTTCATTAGTAAATGAATACTCTTGGGTTCCTACAGTTTCAATTACATAAGTTGCAAGCATTGAACCAACTTGGGCACATCTTTCTGGACCCAATCCCCATGAATGTGCGGCGACATAACCTGCTCTAAATGAATCTCCAACACCTGTTGGATCAATTCTTTCTGATTCAGGCGGGCATGCAACAGTGGCAATGGTTTCATTTTTACTTTGAATTCGTGCACCTTTTGCACCAAGTGTGGTAACCACTGTGCCAACACGTTTCATTAATTCATCAGTGTTCCAACCAACTTTTTTCTCAATCAAAGAAGATTCATATTCATTCATAAACAAATAAGTAGCACCCTCAATTAGTTTTGCGATCTGCTTGCCATCCATACGTGCCATTTGTTGTGACGGATCTGCAATAAAAGCAATTCCTCGTTGTTTAGCTTCTTCGGTGTGCTTAATCATTGCCTCAGGATCACTTGGGCCAATGAAAACAAAATCAATTTTTCCAACCCTATTAATTACTGGTCCAAGTTCAATGAGGTTTGACTCACTCATCGCTCCTGGATAAAAGGAAGCGATTTGATTAGCAACATCATCTGTGGTGCACACAAATCTTGCTGTGTGTTTATCTTGACTGTAATGAATTGATTCACAATCAACATTGTGTCTTTCTAACCAAGATCTATATTCAGCAAAGTCTTTACCAACCGCACCCACTAAAATTGGTCGTAAACCCATCTTGCCCATGGAAAATGCAACGTTTGCTCCAACGCCACCACGTCTTATTTGTAAGTCATCAACTAGGAAAGATAACGAAACATGATCTAATTTGTCTGCAACTAAAGAGTCAGTGAATTTTCCTGGAAAGCGCATTAAATGATCGGTGGCTATAGAGCCAGTGATTGCAATATTCAAAGTCACAAAAACCAAGAATACTGATTATTTAACTAATTGGGAGATTTAGTGGAAAGAATCACCGCACGCACAGGATCCCCCGGCGTTTGGATTATCAATTGTGAAACCTTGCTTCTCAATGGTGTCAACAAAATCAATAGTTGCACCCATTAGATAAGGAACACTCATTTTATCTACTACAACTTTGACTCCACCAAAATCATGTGTGTCATCTCCTTCTAGGGAGCGATCATCAAAAAATAATTGGTAACGCATGCCTGAGCATCCACCTGGTTGCACTGCAATTCGAAGAGCTAAATCATCTCTACCTTCTTGACTAAGAAGGGTACGCACTTTTGTGGTTGCAACATCTGTTAATAAAACACCTTGAGTGTTTGTGGTCTCTGCTGACATGATTACTTCCTTTCCTTCACTATCTATATTGCCACGTTATTGCGACCATGTCCTGCTGACCCGCTCCGCGAGGAAAACCAGGGCCATAAATGGGTCTTCGGGTAATTCTTCGCCTTCTTCAATGCAGCCATAGGCCCCAACAATTCCAGCTGCTGCCAATTCTCTTTTCCCAGCAATAACTTGACCACAAAGTGCTAAACAAGAAATTGCACTTTCATTAGCAATTTCTGCAACACCGGTGATCACTTTTCCTCTTAAAGTTTGCCAGTCAAGTTTTCCTTCACCAGTTATTACTAAATCACTATTTGTTATTTCATTTGCCAAATCAAAAGATTCTGTAACAAGTTCTAATCCACTAACCCTATTTGCACCAAGTGCCATAAGAGCAAACCCAATTCCTCCCCCAGCTCCTGCTCCAAGCATTTGAGAGGCGTCTTTATTGTCTTTACGTTTGGGTGTGCTTTGCGCTAATTGCTCGTGCTTTTTTTCTAATTCTTCAATTAGTTCTTTACTGGCACCCTTTTGTTCACCAAAACCTTTTGCCGCTCCACGGTTTCCCAGTAATAAAACATCAACATCTGTTGCTGCCACAAGTTCAACATCACCTAGTTTTTCTTTCTCAACTGTTTCTAAGATTCCAGCACCACCATCAATAGAAGCAGTTCCTCCTACTCCCACAAATATTGTTTGACAACCTTGTTGCACCGCAATATTTATTAGTTCACCAATTCCTTTGGAAGTGTATTTATCAGGAGTTCGAGGCTGTTTGGTTATAAATTGTGGACCAACAATTAAATGAGATTCAATGTAGGCAGTTTTACCAACCACCAAAATTGGGGCCGTAATTGCTGTGCCTTCTAAGCCGGTTATTTGATGATGACTTTTATTTCCGCCAAAGCCAAATTCGATGGCATCAATAAACCCAGGACCGCCATCACTCATGGGTGCTAAAAAGAAATCAGCTTTTGTGGTTTTTTCCCAACCGGTTTTAATAGCCAATGCTGCTTGGGCAGCAGTCAAGGTACCGGTAAATGAGTCAGGAGCAATAACTATGCGCACCTCGCACAGATTAGTAGAACGTGACAACATTGGTATATGGCACCAACTTGGACTGAACCTTCACCAACACCTTTGTTGCATCTTTTAGGAAATTTGTCTGACCCCGATACCGAAAAAGGTGTGGAATGCCCGGGAGAGTTACCTAAGGCCTCTGCCCCAGATTTAGTGCAACGAGCACTTGTGGCAAAAGAAAAACTGGGAGATCGTTTATTTATTTTAGGTCACCACTATCAACGTGATGAAGTAATTCAATTTGCTGACACAACTGGTGATTCATTCAAACTTGCCAAAGATGCAGCAGCTCGTCCTAATGCTGATTACATTATTTTTTGTGGTGTTCATTTCATGGCTGAAAGTGCTGACATTCTTACCAGTGATTTACAAAATGTAATACTTCCAGATTTAGCAGCTGGATGTTCCATGGCAGATATGGCAGAAATTGGCCAAGTAGAAACTTGTTGGTCAGTGTTAGAAGATTTAGGTATTGCCAAAACAACAGTTCCAGTTGTTTACATGAATTCAACTGCCGCAATCAAAGGTTTCACAGGTAAAAATGGTGGCACAGTTTGTACCTCTTCCAATGCCCAAAAAGCATTAGAGTGGTCATTTTCTAAAGGTGAAAGAGTTTTGTTCTTACCTGATCAACACTTAGGCAGAAACACAGCAGTAATGAAACTTGGTTTGAAGAAAGAAGACTGTGTAGTTTTTAATCCTTTAAAACCACGTGGTGGTTTAACTGATGCTGAACTTGTCAACGCAAAGATGATTCTTTGGAAAGGTCATTGTTCAGTTCATGCTCGTTTCAACATGAAATCAGTAATTGATGTCAGACAGCGCATTAAAGATGTCAAAATTATTGTGCATCCAGAGTGCGTTAATGAAGTAGCCGAAGCAGCAGATGTGGTGGCCTCAACTGAAGGAATCATTAAAACAATAAAAGCTTCACCTGCTGGAACCAGTTGGGCTGTGGGAACTGAACTTAATTTGGTGCGCCGCCTAGCCAGACAATTTCCTGATAAAAATATCTCATTTTTAGATAAAACTATTTGTTACTGCTCAACCATGAATCGAATCGATCTTCCCCACCTGGTGGCTTCTCTGGAAAATCTAGTTTCAGGAAACGTTGTCAACCAGATCAAAGTTGACCAAGATACCAAGGCCTATGCCCGCATTGCCCTCAACCAAATGTTGGCATTGCCTGGTGTGTAAATAAATTCTGCTAATCTGGAAAACAATTATGAAATCTGAACCAACCCCTAAACGCAAAGACGCCGAAGCTGCGCGCAAGCAAGCTTTAAAAGTTCCTCGTGATTCCAAAGAAGCCAGAAAAGCAGTTAGAGAACGCACTCGTCAACAAAGAATTGAAACCCGTGTAGCCATGAACCGTGGCGAAGAATGGGCAATGCCATATAGAGATAAAGGACCAGTTAGACGACATGTCAGAAACATGGTTGATTCTCGTTGGCATTTCGGCGAATTATTTTTACCACTTGCACTTGTTGTCTTGATTTTGTCTTTGGTTCCAAATCCAACTGTGGCAAGAGTTGTTTATTTCCTATGGTTAGCCATGATGGCTGGAACAATTATTGATGAAATTATTCTGGGTTTCCAAATTAAAAGAGAAATGAATAAAAACTATTCAGATCCAAAGGAAAGAAAAGGCGCAGTTTTTTACGGTTTGATGCGAGCACTGCAACTTAGAAATCTAAGACTTCCTCCACCAGTAGTTAAAATTGGTGGAGCACCTAAAGAATTTAAATAATTTCTTTTAAGCTGGATGAAGGCTCATGTTTTCCATGGCCAATTCAGTTCCATCCCAAA
>DAIRXT010000023.1:0-11840 GCA_036819575.1 Candidatus Nanopelagicales bacterium
ATTTTTCCAAACAGTGCCACGAAGACAACCTTTCAAAGTGATGACGCGCTTAAGGGCCTGTCAAATTGACCGGCCCGATTTCCTATTCTGTCACGACTTCATCAATTCCGCCTGCTTTGGGTCAACGGCTCAGCGTGTAAGCACTCCCTGGGCTTCATGAGAGATCAAGGTAAATGTGGTGGACTGAGTCAAAGATTTTCCAGGAACTGGGATGGAAACTTTAGAATTAGTTTTCCAAGAAGCATTCCAAGTTGTAGTAACAGTTATTGTTTGTAATCCTTTTGTGTCAAAACTGTGCTTTATTTTTCCATCAGGAAAACCAACTCCAGCATCTGTTGTAGTAATCACTGTTCCATCAGAAAATTTCCAAGTCCAGTTGGGCGATGCGGTTAAAGTTACAGGAATTCCAGTTACTACTACAGATTTTGGTCCAAAAAAGTTTGGCTGATTGCTCAAAAAGAAAACATCTGTATTAACTAAAACATGATTTGCAGGTTGAGTTGTAGGTAGTAATCGTGGTAAATATTCTGTTGTTTGCTCGGTCAAAGTATTTGTTAATTTCTGCGGAGTACTTGGTCCCTTAGGGCCTACACACATCATTCCCACTAATAACCAAGGTTCATCTTCACCAAATTTTCGCCAAACCTTTTTCCTTTCCCCCAATGTGTCTTGAACTGTTTGACACTGCGTATAAGGGGTGCAGGATGTAATCACATAGTTCTGATCAAAGACGTAGCAAACATGTGTGACTAGCCATGCACAACCCTCGCAAGTTACCCCTTGAACTTGTGTTGAGTCGCTTCCAGAAAAAGTGTCATCAAGAATGATTTGACCACTAATTTCATAGCTTTGAGTTTCCTGATTAGCTTCAACATTTACTTCAGCAAAAGATGGACTCATATATAGAGAAATCAATAAAGATGTGCTCAATAATATTTTTGTAAATTGCATTAAAAGATATTGAATTAACTCCTAAAAACAAGCAAGACAATTGGGACTGATAAGTCCCTACCTAGTTCTTGCCACTGCCTTATCTAGTGCTTTTTTGACAATCGGTGCAACCTGATCAATTTCAATCAAAAACCCATCATGGCCAAATGGTGAAGAAATAACATCTAGCTTAGTGTTTTGATCTAGTGCTGAAACTAAATCTGCTTGCTGTCTAATTGGATAAAGGCGGTCAGAATCAATTCCTGCTACAACAACAGGTGCTGTGATTCTTGATAAGGCAGATGCAACTCCACCTCTATTTCTTCCCACATCAAAAGTTGACATTGAATCGGATAAAGCAATGTAGGTGTTGGCATCAAATCTTCGCGCAAGTTTTTCAGCATGATGATCTAAATAAGAATCAATTGCAAAGCGACCATCAGAATAAGGATCTTCCCCATCTTGGTGATCTCTACCAAATCTCACATCTAATTCAGTTTCGGAACGATAAGTTAAGTGAGCAAATTTTCTGGCAATTCCTAAACCAGCGTGAGGACCGTCTCCTGGTTTTGCATCGTAATAATCTCCACCGCGCCATTTAGGATCTGCTTTTATCGCAGCAATTTGTGCAGATTGAGTTGCAATTTGATCTGCAGAAGAACCTGGTGCTGAAGCGATAACAAATGCAGAACCAAGTCTGTGTGGATGTTCAACCGCCCATTCCAAAACTCTCATGCCACCCATTGATCCACCCATTACACAAGCCCAGCGTTCAATATTTAATTGATCTGTTAAACGTTTTTCTATTTCAACTTGATCTGCAACTGTAACTCTTGGAAATCTTGATCCCCATCTTTTTCCAGAACTATCTTTTGAAGATGGACCTGTTGTTCCTTGACATCCACCTAAAACATTTGCACAAACCACAAACCATTCTTTAGTGTCAATTGCTAAACCATCACCAATTAATCCATCCCACCAACCACGAGTTAGATGTCCTTCGGTGTCTAATCCAGCAGCATGGGAATCACCTGTCAGTGCATGTTCAATAAAGATTGCATTTGACGAATTAGAATTTAGCTTTCCAAAAGTTTCATAACTTACTTTTACATCAGGAAGAGAACCACCCAGTTCTAATTCAATTGGTCCAACGTCAATGAATTTTCTTTGCCCAGGGTGATCTCCTTCCTGCCACGCACCGGTGGCAGGAAGTGGACCTGAATATTCAATCGCCATAAATTAATTAAGCACCTTTGGCAGCTCGAAAACCTGAATCTAGATCGGCCAAAATATCGTCAATATTTTCAATACCAACGGCCAATCTAATTAATCCAGGAGTTACCCCAGCTGTTAATTGCTCTTGTGGTGTTAATTGTGAATGTGTTGTTGAAGCTGGATGAATTACCAAACTTCGCACATCACCAATATTGGCAACGTGTGAATGCAATTCAAGTGCTTCCACAAATTTCTTACCTGCTTCAATGCCACCTTTAATCTCAAATGACAAAACAGCTCCAGAACCTGCCGGAGTGTATTTCTTTGCCAATTTGTTGTATCGATTTGAATCCAGGGAAGCATAATTAACTCTTTCTACTTCATCTCTTTTTTCTAACCAATTTGCAACAGTTTTGGCGTTTTGAACATGGCGCTCAATTCTTAGAGAAAGTGTTTCTAACCCTTGAGCAATCAAAAAGGCATTAAATGGAGAAATTGCAGCACCTAAGTCGCGCAATAAAATAATTCGCGCACGAAGTATGTAAGCCAATTCGCCTAATGCTTCGGAGTAAACCAAACCACCATAAGAAGGATCAGGTGTGTTGTATTGCGGGAATTTGGCTGCGTTTTTCTTCCAATCAAATTTTCCGCTATCAACTATTACTCCAGCTACTGCTGTTCCGTGACCACCAATGTATTTAGTTGCAGAATGAATCACAATGTCTGCACCGAATTCAATTGGTCTCAACAAATACGGTGTTGCCACAGTGTTGTCAACAATTAATGGAATCCCGTTTTCGTGTGCAACTTTTGCCACATTTTCAATATCCAAAATAGAATTCAATGGATTCGCTACTGATTCGCCATAAAGCGCTTTGGTGTTTGGCTTTATTGCTTTTTTCCAAGAATCTATGTTTTCTGGATCTTCAACAAATGACACTTCGATTCCATATTTTGGCAAAGTGTAGTGAAACAAGTTATAGGTTCCACCATAAAGATTTGGGCTTGAAACAATGTGATCTCCTGCTTCAGCCAAATTCAATATTGCGTAGGTCGTAGCAGCTGAACCACTAGCTAACAAAAGTGCAGCAACACCACCTTCTAAGGATGCAATGCGTTCCTCCACAGCACCTTGAGTTGGATTCATGATGCGGGTGTAAATGTTTCCTGGTTCTGCCAAAGCAAACAAGTCCGCAGCATGTTTAGTGTCACGGAATGTGTATGACGTTGTTTGGTAAATAGGTAGGGCTCTTGCATTTGTTTGTGAATCAGGTGTTTGCCCCGCATGAATTTGTCGGGTTTCAAAACTCCAGGCTGTACTCATTTTTTACTTCCTCTTTCAGTTTTTGGGTCTTACGCCTATCGCTTTGATAGTCGTTGGTGGGTCACATAATTTGTGCGAATTTTCTATGTCAAACTGATTAAAAATGCGCATGATAAATGCGCAAGCTCATTTTTTAATTAGTTTTGATATAGATATAACGCAATTAGTGCCCCTTTTGTTTCGGGGTCCCACTCAATTTTGCGTAAGACCCGCGCTTGTCGAATGTGATTTCACAATCGACCTGGTCTACACCCGGAGCACCCCACCGCGGTGGAGGGTTGCCGTTCAGCTAGCCGGGGCTTAATACTGAAACTCTTGACCTGTCTGAAACATTACTAAACCTGATTCCAAATCTCAACTCCAGGGGTTTGTGATTTTGGTGAAAGCATCCCTGAATTCCCACGGGGGCATGCCACTATTCAATGCATTGTTAAGAAGCTTTGCTAAATGAAACTGAGGGTCCTGGGCCAACGCAAAATCCACAGCACCCCGAGCCAATATCCCTTCACCGGCCTGCCAAAAGAAAGCCGCAATGCAGGTACAAATTGGTGTACGAAAATCAGCAGGAGAAACTCTTGCCACCTGTGCCCATTTTTTGGCGATGCTGATCAAGTATTCATTTGGATCTTCACTAATTTGTGCTCTTTCTATGTGATGGGCAAGCAGTGCATCCCTGACCGGAATATCTGTTAATCCCAAGAGCAATCGAGCCCACATTTTTTCGTCAAAATCATTAAAAGCTTTTTTCTGCGACAGAAAGCTAAATTGAGTTTTGGCCCACTTGGAGTGATTTTTATTGTGCTCTGCTTTAGCTTTCTGTTTTGCAAACTGGGAAATCAGGGGCACTAATTCGTGATTAACCTTGGTTACTTTGAGGAAATCATCAAGCTCGCCCCTGGTACCTAATGTGGGTTTTCCTGCCACTTTCAAAACTGAAGTAGATGATGCTTGTTTCTCCATTAGTAATTCTCGCCCCATTGTTGGGCAACATGTTTGATCAGCACATAAAAACGATGCCCATCTGTTCTCATAAACCCACAGAATGTCTCGAATATGAAATTGACCAGAAACCTCATCCATTAAGTAACTTGCAACTTCTTGGTAGGTCTGCGGATCTTTTTCAACGAAAAATGCTGCCACTAAACCATCAGCGCCAGATCTTTTTATTGTCTCTTTTAAATTGTTAATGAATTCTTGGTCAAATTCGTTTGCTTGAGGCAAATCAAGAGTCATGGTTACAACTACTCGATCATTTTCACCCTTTAAGGCAACCACTACGAGTGAGTTTTCTGGATTAAATCCCAGTAAATTTGGCACCGTTGCCAATAAGTTTGCGGGTCCATCTATCTGAACTTCTTTTTTAGGTTTTGTCATATTCGTATTTTGAATGAAAAGAAAGTTCAAGATTTGGAAAAGTAATGTATCTGGGCATAACTAAACCCTGGGGATAAAATCACCCAGGGTTTAGTTGGTATTACTTTGTGGAATTACGCCTTAAAAGGGAGGAAACTAAGGCAGTAATTCCACAGACTTAATTAGTGCACTCCAGTTACCACTAGGAGCAATAACTGTTACTTGATCACCTTTTTTGTTGCCCATAATTGCTTGGCCTAATGGTGATTCTGATGAAATTCGTTCATCATCTAAATGAGCTTCCACCGGGTGAACAACTCTCACTTTGAAAGTTTCCTTTTTGGTTTGAACTTTCACAACACAACCCAAGCGCACAGTTTTGTCGTCAACTAATAGGTCTGGTCTAGCCGATTCTGAGACAAGAGCCTCAATTGAGTTTGCTTCTTCAGTTAAGCGGGTAAATTCAGCCACATCTCTTTCGTCTCTATCTGTAGCAGAGATGAGTGGGGCTAGTTGTGGAAGTTGAACGTTTCTAATTTCATCAACTTGTTTTAGAAGTTCAATGCGGCCCAATTCAGTAATAATTACTGGGGCACTTTCTTTTTTCTTACTTACAGTTTTCACGATGGACTCCCGGGTCAATGCAAATGAACAATTTGTTCACTTGTATTCCCGAGGTCTCTCCCCACCAAGTTAAATTTCACCTGGTACTTAGCCGGAAGTATTTCTACTTCGTATTGACGACTTTCGTTTGGGTGGGGATACTCCCCTCGTACTTCTTCCACCTTAACCCAGCAATTACGGCTTGCAACTCGAAGTAGGTTAATTCCAAGTTAATTACTGTGGGGAAAATGCAAAATTCTTCACTTAACCCGGCTCAACTGCCAAAAAATAAAGCTCAATAACCCCAAAACCACCTGAGGGATGTAAGAAAATCCTCGCCACAAAAGTACTGCTGCCAGAGCCAAATCTGCTGGAGTTCCATAAAGCTGCATCATCGCCACCATGATTGCATCAGTTGTGCCAATGCCACCTGGGGTTAAGGGAATTGTTGTACCCAGTCGCCCAAAACAAAAAATTGCAAAAATGATTGCTCCGGAGATCTCTATTCCTAAGGCGCTAGTACTTGCCCAAAAAACGAGAAACATTGATATTTGAACCAAAAAATTTGTTGAGGAAATACTTTTCCATTTAGTTTTTACTAGGTCACTGACTTCTAATCTGAAGTCATTAATGGATTTTGATAAATTCACTTTCGGTTTCTTGAAAATAACTCTTAAGGGGTTAATTAACTTGGAGAACAGATTTCCTACCCAAAGGGAGCCTTGAGCTGACTTTAAAGAGATATAAAACATAAGCAAACTGATTATCAGCACCGATAGTCCTAGAACTGTGGATCTAATCAGCCCTGCGGTAATTTCCCCAGCAAAAACTAATGCCACCAGGCCAAGTACTGGCATAAAAAATGAGATCAAACCATTCCACACACTGGCGATGCCAATAGTGGCATTAGTTTGCTTAACTTCAATTCCAAAGGATCGAAGCATCGCGTATTGAAAGCTTAAGCCAATAGTTCCACCGGCTGGAACAGCATTACTGATGGCAAAAGAAGTATTTCTCACCTGAAAGGCTTGCCAATATTTTAAGTTTTTGGTCGTCACCAAGTATGGATACTGGAATACCCAAACGTTAAATATCGCACTTATTATTAGGACTAGCAGTGAAACGGTTGTTATGTCTTTAAGGATCTGAATGACACTGTCAATATCAGAATCTCTTAATAACCAATTACCAACAAACCACAACACAATCAATGTGATTAAGACTGAAAGAAGTGGTGCTAAATACTTTCTAGTTTTTTTCATCAGCCAAAAGTTGCTTTAATTGATGAGCTAATTCAGACGGAACAAAGGCATGGATTTGGGTTCCTGAATCGTTATGTTCTGTCTTGAGAACTTTGCCATCTTCGTGAACTCTTGCCAATAGATCACCTCTTGAGTAAGGAATTGTCAGCATCATTTCAACACTTGGATCAGGTAGTCGATCATCGATTGTCTTTAATAGTGTTTCAATTCCAAATCCACTATGCGCTGATACAAACACGGCTTCGGGGAATATTCTTTTTAGGTTTCCCATAGTCTCATCAGATATTTTGTCTGTTTTATTAATAGCGATTATTTCTGGAATGTTGTCTGCTTTTATCTCTTGCAATACTTCTCGGACAGAATTAAATTGTTCAAGCGGATCTGGGTCACTGCCATCTACTACGTGCACGATTAAATCTGAATCACTGACTTCTTCTAACGTTGATTTAAAAGCATCAATTAGTTGATGAGGAAGATGTCGCACAAAACCAACTGTGTCACTCAAAGTGATATTTCGTCCTGATGGTGTTTGTGATTTTCTAACTGTTGGATCAAGGGTCGCAAAAAGAGCATCTTCAACAAGAACACCTGCACCAGTCAATCTGTTCAACAAACTTGATTTACCAGCATTTGTGTAACCAGCAATTGCAACAGAAGCAACATGGCTTTTTCTTCTTGAGTTTCTCTGCACGTCACGAGATCTCGCCATATCTTTCAAATCTTTTCTTAAACGAGTCATCTGATCATGAATACGTCTACGATCAGTTTCTAATTTGGTTTCACCGGGACCTCGAGTTCCAATTCCAGGATTACCACCACTTGCTGCTTGTCTACTTAATGCATCGCCCCAACCGCGAAGCCTAGGTAACATGTACTGCATTTGCGCCAATGAAACTTGTGTTTTACCTTCTCTACTTTTTGCATGCTTTGCAAAGATATCTAAAATCAACCAGGTTCTATCAACAACTTTTACTTTCACAACATCTTCTAAATGAATTAATTGAGCTGGACTTAATTCACCATCAATAATGACGGTGTCAGCGCCAGTTTCAGAAACAATTTTTCTTAACTCTTGCGCTTTTCCAGAACCTAAATAAGTAGAAGGATCTGGATTATCACGTCTTTGAATTACGCCTTCTAAAACTGTTGAGCCAGCAGTTTCTGCTAAACGAGCTAATTCTTGTAAAGAACGTTCTGCTAATTCCCAAGAACCACTAGTCCAAACCCCAGCTAAAACAACTCTTTCAAGTTGAATTTGTCGATATTCAACTTCACTAATGTCTTGTAACTCTGTTGAAAACGAAGTAACTCTTCTTAATGCTGCCCTGTCTTGTAAATCTAATTGACCTGTATCAAATGATTCAGCCATATTTAATTACTAAACCAACCCTGCGGCAATGTTCCACTGTCTTCTAGGACAGCTGGGCCTCTCATGATTGTTTTACCATTTTCAAAAGATATTTGTAGTGTTCCACCGGGTAAATCAATTCTTATATTGTTTAGTCTTTTTCCACTTTGTTCTCGTAAAACAGAAGCAACGGCACATGCACCGGTTCCGCATGAAAGTGTTTCGCCACTGCCACGTTCATGAACTCTCATTTGCACATGATCATCAGTTATTTTCTTAACAAATTCCACATTGACTCCGTTTGGAAATTCACCACCAGGTGAAACAACCGGAGGTGTCTTTAAGTCACCTAACCCACCTAAGTCAGGGACAAATGCCACTGCGTGCGGATTGGGGGCATCTACTGCTTGGGCACTAAATTTATGACCATTGACTGATACTTCAACGATTTTTCCACGAAGAATTGCTTCATCCATGGTGACGCTGATATCTCCTGGTTCATTAATTTCTGCCTGTACAAACCCTGCTCGTGTATCAAAAGTAAACTTTTTTTCTGTTACTAGTTTTTTAGTAAATAGATATTGTGCAAAAACTCTGGCGCCATTGCCGCACATTTCAGCAAGAGATCCATCGGCATTTCGGTAATCCATAAAAAAGTGGCTACCCTTTTTTGTTATTCGAAGAATTCCATCAGCACCGATTCCGGTTTCTCTGTTACATATTTGAATAATCTGTGATGGAGTTAAGTCAATTTTGTCTTCTAAATCTTCAATAATTACAAAGTCATTTTTAGTACCGTGACCTTTGGTGTATTTAATTACGGGGCTCATCCAATCAGCCTAAGTGATTGGTCAAGTAGCTGAGGACTTGTTGCATCTAGCCAATGAATCAGTGGGTCTCTTCTGAACCAAGACAGTTGCCGGCGGGCAAATTTCTTAGTCGCATTTATGGTCAAAGTTATTGCTTCTTGTTCAGTTATCTCACCATTTAGTAGGGAAAGGACTTGAGAGTAGCCAAGAGCACGAAGAGCTGTTTTTCCTTTTCTTAATTTAGGCTCTAAGGATTTAACTTCCTCAACAAATCCGTCTTTAAACATTTGGTGAACGCGTTCAGCGATTCTGGCATCAAGTAAATCTCTAGGCATATCAAGAGCAATTCTGACATCAGAAAATACTGGTGAGGGCTCGGGTAACTTGGCATTAAAGTTATTACCTGTTAATTCATTTACTTCCAATGCCCTAACTATTTTTCGAGCGTTATTAGGAAGAATGTTTTGAGATGCTTCTTTATCAATTCTTTCGAGCATCTCATAAAGAACTTCTACTCCTTGCTCTTCCAGTATTTCTTCATATTTAGCTCTTATCTCTAGATTTGTACCGGGAAATTCGAGATCTTCTAAAACTGAATTCACGTACAAACCACTTCCTCCAACCAGCATCGGTTGGATTTTCTTGTTCAACAAATCATTAATTATTTCGCGTGTTTGTTTTTGGTAAGCCGATACGTTTGCTTCCTCTTCGGGGTCCAATACGTCTATTTGGTGATGGGTGATGCCTCTTCTTTCAGAAAGTGCAAGCTTTGCTGTGCCAATATCCATTCCCTTGTAAATTTGCATAGCATCAGCATTAATAATTTCAGCTGATAATTTCTCAGCAATTTCTAGTGAAAGTGAAGTTTTTCCTACAGCAGTTGGCCCAACTATTGCTATAACTTTCAAAATTTATGACCGAACCAAAGTCGGAATTCCAAGTAGTACATCATTTGTTTTCTTTTCATTCTTACTTTGCTCGAAAATGTCTCCGGCCCGAGTTTTAGTAATTTTTAGTACAGGTTTGTCAGATAACAGGAAAAATGGTGCTGCATAAGTTATTTCAACTTCTACTAAATCCCCTGGTCTAATATTTATATTTGAATCAAAAGTAAAGTGTACTAATCTATTGTCGCGTGCTCTACCCGATAACTTTAGATTGATCTCGTCTTTTTTGCCTTCATGATTTGTGACCAGTACTTCTACTGTTTTTCCAACTTGTTTTTGATTCTCTTCCAACATGACTTGATTAACAACTTCGGTAAGTCTGTTGTATCTTTCTGAGATAACTTCTGGATCTACTTGATCATCCATTTCAGCTGCTGGAGTTCCAGGTCTTTTCGAATACTGATAGGTAAATGCTGTTGCAAATCTTGCCTTTTTAACTAAATCAATGGTGTCTTGAAAATCTTCTTCGGTCTCACCAGGAAAACCAACAATTATGTCTGTTGTAATTGATGCATCGGGAATCTTTTCCCTAACGCGATCTAAAATTCCCAAATACTTACTTGTTCGATAACTTCTCTTCATGCGAGCTAGAACGTTGTCACTTCCAGATTGCAAGGGCATATGAAGATGAGGCATAACATTTGGTGTTTCTGCCATGGCATCAATAACATCGTCTGTGAAATCTTTTGGATGAGGAGAGATGAATCTAACTCTTTCTAAACCTTTTATGTCACCACAGGCACGTAACAATTTTCCAAATGCAAATTTATCGCCAAACTCGACTCCATAAGAGTTAACGTTTTGCCCCAGAAGCATCACTTCCATAACGCCTTCTGAAACTAGCGTATTAATTTCATCAAGTATTTCTCCGGCTTTTCGATCTTTTTCTTTACCTCGAAGGGTTGGAACGATACAAAAAGTGCAAGTGTTATTACAGCCAACACTTATTGCCACAAGTGCTGAATGAATTGAATCTCTTTTTGTTGGCAATGTTGAGGGAAAAACTTCCAAAGCCTCAAGAATTTCAATTTGTGCCTCATTATTAATTCGTGCTCTTTCAAGTAAGACTGGTAAAGATCCAAAGTTATGTGTTCCAAAAACGACGTCAACCCAGGGTGCTCTTCGAAGAATTTCATGTCTATCTTTTTGTGCTAAACATCCACCAACGGCAATTTGCATTCCAGGACGCTTTTCTCTTTGCCTTACCAGCATTCCTAAGTTTCCATAAAGTTTGTTGTCAGCGTTTTCTCTAACCGCACAGGTGTTGTAGACAACAACATCTGCGTCCTCTGATTCAGCAGCAACATAACCAGCTGTTTCCATAAGCCCAGCTAAACGTTCAGAGTCATGAGCGTTCATTTGGCAACCAAATGTTCTAACAAAGTATGTGCGGGTTGTCATATAACTACTAGGGTACGCCGTGGTTAGATATTCAATTGTGACCACGGTTAATGCGCAATCAAACAAAGTTCAATTCGCCCATGAATACAAAGGTTTATACCCATATTTAATGGCTGCTTTTGTGGGGCTTCTTCTAATCTCAAATATTGGTGCCGTAAAACTTATTGAATTCGGTCCAATCATTACTGATGGCGGAGTATTTCTCTTTCCACTTGTTTACATCGTGGGAGATGTTCTTAGTGAAGTGTATGGATTTAAGGCAGCCAGAAAAGCAATCTATACAGGATTTGCCATGGCAGTACTGGCATCTTTTACTTTCTATTTAGTCCAAATATCTCCTGCTGCAAGTGATTGGGGTAATCAATCCGCATTTGAATCTGTCCTTGGATTTGTTCCGCAAATAGTTTTAGCCAGCATCTCAGGATTTTTAGTTGGACAATTATTGAATTCATGGGTACTTGTGAAAATCAAGGAAAGAACAAAAGAAAAGAAGCTTTGGTTAAGACTGATCGGTTCAACCGCAGTTGGAGAATTAGCAGACACATTAGTGTTTTGCACGATAGCTTTTTATGGCGTTATTACAGGTTGGAATTTTGTCAATTATGTAGTAGTTGGCTATCTATATAAAACATTTGTGGAAGTTTTACT
>DAIRXT010000024.1:0-11323 GCA_036819575.1 Candidatus Nanopelagicales bacterium
CCTGTGATGTTGTGACGTGCTTTTAACAATGCAGTCAAATTAGCGGTAACTTCAGGAACAATTTCTTCATTAATAGTTTGAACCGTAATTGAGCTTAAATATGGAGGAACTGCCACATATTTGAATGCAGTTTCTAGAGGAATATAAGCAGTTCCTCTTGTTCCAAAACCATCAGCGTCATCTAAAATTCCCACAATTGTAAATTCTGTTGAACCAACTGCAATAGTTGAACCTATTGAGAAAGCATCAAGTTCTAAATCAGTAGCAAGAGTGGTACTTAAGACAATTAAACGAGCATCACTTGCTGTTTCCACATCAGGTAGAAATGATCCCACAAAAATATCTGGATCAACGACTGTTTTGTAATCAGAATCAACTCCCACAATTTGAGCTCTAGTTGATGCTTGATTAGAAGAAAGTGTGGCTCGACCAGAAACAGTCTCAGAGACTATTTCTATTCCTGGTTCTTTTTCAATTTCTCTTACATCATCAATTGTTAGCGAGGTACTAGTTGTACCCGTAATATTTAGATTTCTTGCACCAAGTCCTTTAAATTGATCTTGAATTCCAGAGGTAGCTCCTTGAGCAACTGAGACAAGAGCAATAAGTGACATAACACCAATAATGATTCCCAGCATTGTTAAACCAGAGCGGGTTTTTGTGGCAAGAATTCTGGAAAAAGCTAAACGAGCAGCTATTAAAATATTCATGCAGCACCACGCTCGTCATTTATGATTTTGCCATCTTTCAAAGTAATTCGTCTTTTAGCTCTCTTGGCAATTTCTAAATCATGTGTGATTAAAACAATTGTGATGCCTTCTCTGTTTAGATTCTCAAATAAATCCATGACTTGTTTGCCAGTGTTTGAATCAAGAGCACCTGTTGGCTCATCAGCCAAAATCAGTGAAGGTTGTGTCACCAGTGCTCTAGCAATGGCAACTCTTTGTTGTTGACCACCACTTAGCTCTGTTGATTGATGGGTATAACGATCAGCCATTCCTAATTTACTTAACATTTCCATAGCTTTTTTTCTAGCTTCTTTGGCAGGAACTCCCCTGTAAAAAAGTGGGGTCGCAACGTTATCTAAAGCATCTGTTTTTGGTAGCAGGAAAAAGGATTGAAAAACAAAACCAATGGCGTAATTTCTTAAAGATGTTAATTTCTTGTCATTTAGATTTGATAAATCTTCCCCAGCAACTTTAACTAAACCAGTAGTTGGTCTGTCCAAGCAACCAATCAGATTCATCATGGTTGATTTACCAGAACCAGAAGCACCAACTATGGCAACAAATTCGCCTTTTTCAATTCGAATATCAACCCCATCAAGGGCCTTTACAATTGAGGATCCTTCACCAAATGTTTTGGTAACGTTCAACATTTCAACAACAGTTGACATTATTAGTTATTTTGCCTGTTGTTATTTCTACTGCTTCTTTGTTCCGCAAATGGATCTTCTGAAGTTGGTAGTTTGCCATCAGCAGATTCTTTACCAAGCACAATGTCATCGCCCACAGAAATACCACTTAAAATCTCTACTAATTGAGATCCAGTTACTCCGGTTTTAACTTCTTTATCTACTGGATTATTTCCAGTCTCTAGCACTTGAACAAATGTGGAATTACCTTTTTTAATTAAGGCTTGAATAGGAACAGCAATCGCTGCATTTTTACTTTGTAAAATAACTTTTGCTGTGACACTCATGCCAATGCGCCAAGTAGAAACTGGTGCACTTGGTTGAGTAAAGACACTAAATTGGGAAACTCCATTTGCATCTGTGGTGGCAACTTGACCAATTTGAGTTACTTTGCCTAAATCACTTTCAGAACTATTTCCAAGTTTTAGCTCAACTGTTTGATCAAGGGCAACATTTGAAATATCAAATTCGCTAACCTTAATTGCTGCCAACATAGGACCAGATCCAATTGTGGCAATTGAAGTAGTTACTAACGCACCTGGTGCGGTAAGAATTTCTCTAATTGTTCCATCAACTGGTGCCTTAACACTTCTCACTGTGCCATCGAAGTTTTTAAGAGTTGCAATAACTTCACCTTTTTTAACGACTGAGCCTGGAGTAATCTTTATTTCGGTTACGCTCCATTGTTTTGTTCCAAGATTTGATTGTGGAGAAACTGCTGAAGCTAGATTTATTCCATTTCGAGTAGTTAACGTTGATTTATTATTTGTATCGATGTCGTAAGTAAATTCGTCAATCAATATGGCATCTGTGTAACGAATTCGATCACTACCAACTGGGGTCACATCAACTGTGGCGGTCATTCCTGCGCGTGCTGAAGCAGGCAAAGTTTTTGGTGTTGGAGTTATTAAGACTTGAAAAGTTGGAGTTGAGTCATTTGCTGTGGTGGAGCTGGATTTTATTGAGGAAATATATCCAGATGTCAAAGTGTCAGATGAATTGATTGCTACTGCAATTGGAAGTCCCACACTTAACTTTGTTGCTTGACTTTCGGTTACATCAATACTTATTAGTATTTTTCCTGCACCAACAGAGGCTACGTTGCCATTTATAGAAAATCCTTTTACTCCATTGATAGCTCTAACTCTTCCGGCTACTGGGGATTTAATATTTTGAATTGTTCCTTCATAATTTGTTAAAGTAAGTATTGACTGATTCTTCGAAACTAAAGAACCCTCGTCTTTACTGATCTTGCTAATGGTCCAGGTATCACTTAGTGAAACTGGTGCACCAGAACTGGTGGTACTAACCCCAGCTATTTTTGATAAAACTGCTGGTGAATCTGCATTAATAACAAAGGTATATTCATCAACTATTGATCCAGTAGTTGAGACACTGCTTTCAATTACTTCAGCTTTGGCTTTAACGGTTAAGAATGTGTCTACTACTTCTTTATTTGAATTTGTGTAGAAAAAAGCGCCCCCACCAATTACTGTTGCTAAGACTGCAACTATTCCAATATTGCGTTTACGCATTAATCCCTCAATCTCAAATTACCTATTTCTAAAGTAACACTTTGCATTTTGTGCTGCATTTTCAAGATGTGAACTTATTCGGAAAACAACAAAAACTTCCTAAAATTTGGCCTTAACTTCCATAATGTTTCGATTTGCTGCTAATCCTTTTCTCTCATACTTGGTGACAGGTCGCCAACTTGGACGTTTTGAAAGGGTGGAATTAGGCAAAACTTCTAGCATTTGTTTGCCGTATTCTTCCCAATCTGTGGCAGCAAGTATCTCTCCACCGGGTTTAAGTTTTCTTTGCATCAGCTCGACAATCTCTTGTCTGAATAGTCGTCGTTTGTTATGTCGTTTTTTAGGCCAAGGATCGGGGAAGAAAGCAAAAATTGCTGAAAGAGAATTATCTTTAACCCAATCTCTTAAAACCTGAACTCCATCTGAGTATGCAACTCTGATGTTTGTTAATTCTTCTTTATGAGCATTTTCAACTAAGTGACTAATACTTGGGCGATGTACTTCTAAAGCGATAATTATTGATTCGGGATTTTGTTTAGCAAAACCGATTGTTGATTCCCCACTACCGCAACCTATTTCAAAAACAACTTCTTTATTGCCAAATAGTTCGTTAAAATCCCACGGACCATCAGGTAATTCAAATTCTTTAAAATAATTTTCTAAAGCAAAGGTTTGATTTTTTGTAACTCTGCCTCTTCGGGCATGAAAAGTACGTATAACTCCACGTTCGACCCTAAGTCGCGCATTCTCAAGCATTAGACAATAATTCTATTTATGTCTGTTCCCCACAAACCAGCCAGCACCGACGCAAAGTTACACGAGTTAATTGCAAATCGCTGGAGCCCAAGATCCTTTAATACTGAACACACATTGACTGATTCAGAAATAACTTCCCTATTAGAAGCAGCTCGCTGGTCACCATCATCGATGAATGCTCAACCTTGGAGATTTCTTGTTGGAAAAAGAGGTGACAAGAATTTCTCGGCTTTGGTATCAACCTTGAAAGATACAAACACCCAATGGTCGCCAAATTCCAGTGCAATTATTTTAGTAGCAGTTACTGCTGAAAATATTTCAAAAATTGAAATATTTGATGCTGGTTTAGCCGTTGCCGCTTTATGTTTGCAAGCAACTGCAATGGGATTACATACCCATCAGATGGGTGGATTTAGTAAATCAAAAGTTAAAGAAGTCTTTTCATTGCCTGACAATGTTGAACCAGTAGTTTTAATTAACGTAGGACAAATTAGTGATCCTACAAATTTAAGTGAAGCCCTTAAAGAAAGAGAATTAGCCCCCAGAAGTAGGAAAACATTAAGTGAGCTCACTCTTAAAGGTTTAGAGTGAAAAAATATATTCCTAAATGGTTATTTCCATCTAAAACAATTCCTGTTACACCCTGGAGATCTAATCATTATTGGAAATCAAAACCCTCAACAATTTTAATTTTGGTTGTAGGACTTTGGCTCTTTGGAACAGGTGAAGCATTTTTAATTTCTGCTAATGCAGGGGTGTCTCCTTGGACTGTTTTTGCTCAAGGAATATCTGTGCAAACAGGTTTAAGTATTGGTTGGGCAACTTTTGTTTCAGGAGTTGGAGTTTTGGCGTTATGGATTCCTTTGAAACAAAAACCAGGATTAGGAACTGTTTTAAACATTATTATCATCTCTATTGCCATAGAGTTCATGACGAAATTCTTGCCAACACCAACTTCAAATGTGTTACAAGTTATTCAAATTCTGGTGGGTATCGCAATTGTTGGACTTGGTAGTGGTTTTTACTTAACTTGTCACATGGGCCCGGGACCAAGAGATGGCTTAATGACCAGAATTCACTTGATCACTGGTTTACCGGTTGGACGAGTCAGATTATTTATTGAAATTACTGTTTTAACTATTGGTTGGCTACTAGGTGGCCAAGTAGGTCTAGGAACAGTTCTCTTTGGTGTACTAATTGGTTACTCGGTGGCAACTTGGCTAAAAGTTGTGGGAAAAATAACAAGAAAGTAAGAACAAGTCTTCTTAAGGTAAGTTAAGAATCAATAATGAAAACAAAAAATCTATTCTTTCTGCTCATAACACCACTTAGTGTTATTTTCACTCTCCTTATAAGCTCTGCCCTTTGGACCGCTCCTGCACCTTTGATTCCAGATAGTGGCCCAATTGTTTACTTACTTAAACCAATATTGGTTTCTCTTGTCTATGTTTTAGGACTTCTTGTTATTGCACTATTAATTAGTGGTGGAATATTTGTTCCATTCCAAGAAAATAACTCCAGATTTGCCGCTAAATTCTCATTAGCCCTTTCAGGTATTTCGTTTGCAGCCGCTGTTTTTACTCTTACTTTGGCACTTTCCCAACCACTTTCTGTTGTGGCCCAAATTGAAGTAATTGCTACTTACGGTTGGGATGTATCAAGTGTTAGGGCTTTATTGTTGATTTCACTAATTGCTCTTGTTTCTTTTCTTGTGTTACAAAGACCAAATCTTGATCGAGTTGGCCTAGTAGCAACTTTTAATGTCATTGGTCTTTCTTTACCAGCACTTCTTTCACACGGTGGAGGAATTTCAACTCACCAATGGGCCGTTGTCTCAGGATTGATGCATGGCATCACTGTTTCTTTATGGATTTCTGGTGTGGCAGCAATTTTCATAATCGTTTCAAATAAGCAATTAACGCAAGATCAAAAGTCTCTAGCCCTACATAAATTTAGCTACCTGGCTATTGCTTCCGTAGTTTTACTTCTAATTAGTGGTCAAATTAATGCTTTTACTCGATTAAACAATTTTTCGGAAATTCTGTCTACAACTTATGGTCAACTCTTAATCCTAAAAGTTACCTTAGTTGCTTTGGCTTTAATTGTGGCTGCAAATATTAGAAAGAGGCTTCAAACTGATATTAAAAAACTAGTTGGCCTTGAAGTAGGTTTACTTCTTTTCACACTTGGTGTTTCAGTAGTTCTTGCCTCAACTGATTTTCCTCGAACTGGAAATGCGGCTTTTACTTTAATTGAATCTGTTACAGGTTTTCCTGAGCCTAGAGAATTTAGTTGGAGTTATGCACTCACCACTTTTTCACTTGAACCATTCACATTTACAGTGGGACTTTTTGCATTGGGACTTTATTTTTGGGGTGTTTGGACACTTAAAAGACGTGGCGACTCCTGGCCAGTTTTTAGAACTATTAGTTGGACTGCTGCAGTTTTGATTGGAATGTATGTAACAAACACAATGATTGGGCGATATGCGATTTTGCTTTTTTCTGCTCACATGGTTGTGCACATGGTTTTAGCAATGGTGGTACCAATTTTACTTCCTCTTGGTGCCCCACTTACTTTAATACTTCGATCTTTAAGTCCAAATGAAACAGTTAAAAACAAAGACTCTCAAGTAAGAAATTTACGTGACTGGATTGTTGCACTTATGAACTCAAGATATCTTCATACTTTGTCGCATCCAATAATTGCTTTTTTCTTATTTGCCGGTGGAACATGGGTTTTGTACTTTTCTCCCCTTCTAACAGTTTTGATGAGAAGTCATCTGGGGCATTTATTTATGGATGCACATTTTGTTTTAGCTGGTTACCTGTTTTTCTGGAATATTTTAGGAGTAGATCCAGCACCTAGAAAAGTTCCAGATGTTTTGAAACTTGGCATAGTTTTTGGCGCAGCTGTGTTTCACGGAATCTTTGGATTCATCACCTACAGCTCAGATACTGCTCTTGGTGGTGGTTGGTTTAGTGAAGTTAAACCAAGTTGGCTCCTTGATCAAATAAAAGATCAACAACTTGGTGGTGGAATTGCTTGGGGATTTGGTGAATTACCTACCATTTTGGTTTTGGGAATTCTGGTTTACCAGTGGGCATCTAGAGATCAAAGACTTGCCAGACAAGTCACAGATAAAGAAATTGACGATTACAACGATTACTTAAAATCTCTTAACAAATAACTTATTCCCCGTAAAAAATCTTTTCCATTACTAATCGTGCTCGCCTAGTAATTCTTCGATAATCCTCAATTAGTTGAGCATGAGATTTTTGATTCAAAGTAAAAGCTATCGCTGATAATTCATTGATATCTGTTGGTATTTGATCATTTGCTTTAGACCTTGAAAGCATTTGAGCATTTCTAATCCATGTGGCCAAAGTCCAAGCTTCACTCAATGATTTAGCATCACTTTCACTTATTTTATTTGCTTTGACACATGCTCTTAAGGCTGGCAATGTGGCAGTGATTCTCAATGATTCATCTTTTGACCCATGTTGCATTTGTAAAAGTTGCACAACCCATTCCACATCACTTAAGCCACCTCGACCTAACTTGGTGTTGAGATTTACATCTGCTCCTCTAGGTAATCTTTCTGATTCCATGCGAGCTTTTATTCTGCGCATTTCTCTTAAGTTTTCTTCACTTACCCCATTTTCTGGGTAACGAGTTTTATTAATTCCTTCAATAAACTTTTTTCCCACGCTTAAATCTCCAGCAACTGGAAGTGCTCTTAACAGAGCTTGTGCTTCCCAAGGTGCTGACCATTTTTGGTAATAAGCCAAATAGGAATCAAGAGTTCTTACTAGTGGACCATTTTTTCCTTCAGGTCTTAGATCAGCATCAATTTCTAAAGGAGGATCAACAGAAGGTTGCATTAACAAAGTTCTTAAACGATTTGCAATATCAAGAGCACACTTTTCGGCTTCTTGTTGATCTGCTCCATTTTTAGGTTCGTGCACAAACATCACATCAGCATCACTGCCGTAACCAAGTTCAAAGCCACCAAATCTGCCCATGGCAATGACACAAAGATTGGTGCAAATTTCTTTTCCACTTTCTTGTTCCACAGCTAAAATTGCACCCTTTAGTGCTGTGTCAATTACCGTGGCATAAACATTACTTAAAGCAATTCCAACTTGTTCAGTCGTTAATTTTCCACTTAAATCAGCTGTAGCAGTTCTTAATAATTCTCTTCTTCTAAATGCTCTGGCAGCTGAAACTATATTTTCAGCACTTTCATGTCGAGAAATTACCGAATTCATTTCATTTTCATATTGCTCACGACTTCTTGGTTCTAATTCGGCTAAATTGCCTAACATGGAAACAGCTTCTGGCGCACTCATCAACAAATCTGTGGCATATCTACTGGACGATAAAAGTTTGGCCATTAACTCTGCTGCAGCTGATTCATCTCTTAAAAGTCTTAAAAACCATGGAGTGCTGCCTAAAGCATCACTTAGTCTTCTAAAGGAAAGAAGTGCAACATCTGGTTCTGGGCCATCAGCAAACCAGGAAAGTAAAACTGGCAACAAAGTCTTTTGAATCACAGCTCTTCTAGAGACTCCTGTTGTTAAAGCCTCAATGTGTCGAAGTGCTGATTCGGGATCTTTGTATCCGAGTGCATTTAATCGAGAATTTGCTTCAGAAATTGTTAATCTGGCACTGCCCGCATCAAGTCTTGCCACAGCATTAAGAAGTGGTCTATAGAAAAGTTTCTCGTGAATTCTTCTTACTTCAAGTTGATGTTTTCTCCATTGTTTTTCTAGATCAGCACTTGATTCAGACATAAAACCAAGAGATCTACCCAGTTTTCTTAACTCGTTTTCTTCTTCAGGTAAAACATGTGTTCTAGATAGTTTTTGTAATTGGATTCGATGTTCCAGTGTTCTTAAAAACGTGTAAGCAGTAGAAAACGTGGCAGCATCTTCTCTACCGATATATCCCCAAGTAGCTAATTGATCAAGTGCTTGCAAAGTATTGGAACTTCGAACCATGGCATCACTTCGACCGTGCACAAGTTGGAGTAATTGCACAGCAAACTCAACATCTCGAAGTCCTCCAGGGGCAAGTTTTAGTTCTCTTTCCCCCACTCGATCATCAATATTTTCTTCGACTTTTTTGCGCATTTTCTGCACATCGTCAACAAAGTTTTCTTTGTTTGCTGCTTGCCACACAAATGGTGTTATTTGATCAAGATATTTATTTCCAAGTTCTACATCTCCGGCACTAAAGCGAGCTTTTAAAAGTGCTTGAAACTCCCAAGTGCTGGCCCATCTTTGATAATAAGAAACATGTTGTTCCACAGTTCTAACTAATGGCCCTGCTTTTCCTTCAGGTCTTAAAGCAGCATCTACTTCCCAAATTTCACCACCATCATTGGCAACACTTATGTATTGCATAACTTCTGTGGCAACTTTGGTAGCAGCACTAATCGCGGTTTGTTCATCAAATCCAGTTTTAGCTTCAGCGGTGAAAATAACGTCAACATCTGAAACATAATTTAGTTCTTGTCCGCCAGCTTTTCCCATAGCAATAATTGCTAAGTTAAATTGTTTTGCCAATTCAGGATTCTTATCGAGAGCAACTTGTAAAGAACTTTGTAAAATTGCATCAGCGGCATCAGCTAATTCGGCTGCTACCTCACGTAAAGGCCACTTGTAGCAAATATCTCTGGAGGCTAAGCCCAGTAATACTTTTCTATATTCTCTAACCAGGTTTGCTCTACTGTTTTTACTTGCTTTAGTAAAAATGGCAATCAAATCATCTTTACTATTTGAACTACTTATGGCCGTTTCTTGAAATAAAACTTCAACATCTTCCGGATGTTTTACAAGGTGTTCACCTAGGCCATTTGATGAACCCAGCACTTGCAGAAGTCTTAACCTTGCATCATTATCTTTTAAAATATTTCTTAAGTGATTTTCCTTATTATCTGCAATTCTTACCAATAACAAAAGGGCGTTATCAGGATCAGCAACTTTACTTAAATCATCAATTAATTGATCTTGATTGATATCAACTTTGAGGGTACTTATTAAATCAAGTGCTCTATTTGGATTAGTAAAACCTGAGCGTGAGAATATTCCGGTTTCAGTTACCGGGTGTTCTGTCATTTTGTATTTTTACCAGCAAAATCGGTAACCGTTTCAGCAAAAGCTAGACCAAGTGCTCTCCAAGTGTTCTTCATTCCTTCACCTAGTTCATCGAATTGGTTTTTCACTGAATCATCAGTAATTCCCAGAGTTTTTCTAACCTCATCTTCACTAACTAACCAATCACTCATAATGTTCCAGTCGGTTTCAGGATGAAACTGTAATCCCCAAGCACTTTTTCCTAAAACAAAAGCTTGTACCGTGCAATCATCACTTGTGACAAGTAATTTTGCATTCTGCGGTAATTCCAAAATTGCGTCTTGATGATATTGCGGCACCGGAATTGCAACGGGTGAATCAACTACGGAAGACAAAATACAATCATCTTTTGCCTCAGGTAGGAATTCCACAAAACCAACACCAATTTCTGGTTTGTTTGTTCTACCAACTTTGCCACCATTTGCATCAGCTAAAAGTTGTCCACCTAAGCAAACTCCAAGAGTTGGAGTTTGTGATTTGATCACATTTCTTAATAATTCTTTTTCTTGTTTAAGCCAAGGCCATTGATCTTCATCATGAACTCCACGTGAACCGCCTAACACAATTACTCCAGCGAAATCACCAGGTTCTGTTGGAACAGCATCACCTTTGAATGGGTAAATAACTTCAATTGCTACACCGCGTTCAAATAACCACTCTTCGAGATATCCAATTGGTGCATCTAATTCGTTTTGTACAACCAAAACAACCGGTGGTTTACCCATGGACCAAGCCTACTTCCACGACAACCCAAAATGACACTTATGCCTTGTCTTACTTAATTATCTCGGCTATTCGTGCCTTGGCCATTGCAACCATTAATTTTTCGTCCACTTTCCAGTCATTGGGTATGGCGAAAGTATGTTTATTTACTTTTAGATCGGTTAACTTCTTGGAAAACTTATCCAGTACTGCTTTGCTAAAAGGGTTTAACAAAATGTATTTTGCAGTAACCCCGGCGCCAAAAATGTAGGAATTTCCAAGCCTTAAAACTGGTTGATTCCAAGCAACTGTTAGCTCAATGTCTTTATGTAGCTTCATGATTGGTTTATAGATTGCTTTAATCGTTTTGGCTTGGGCCTTATCAATAGATGAGAAATAATCCTTAACGCTTTCAAACTTAGATGTTGATTTTGAGCCCTTGGAATACATAACTAAAGCATTTGCATGGGCTTGCGAGAAGTTGTATTTGGTTCTTAAAAAGGCAATTTGCTCAGGATATTTCTTATCTGAAATCTTCTTCATCACCCCAAACCAATGAGACATCTTTTTCCCGTATTTTTTCTCAATGGATGGGAAATGAGAGTCTCTACTTTTACCCAGTTCTGGCATGTCTAAATAATATCGGATTAATTCGTCAAGTTCATTCGTGAATTTGACGTAAGACTTTGTAATTAGTTAAAAAACTAGAACTGGCCTAAGCCCTGTTTGCATCCTTTCTTTACCTATGATTTACTGAAAATAGACATGGATATTTC
>DAIRXT010000025.1:0-11143 GCA_036819575.1 Candidatus Nanopelagicales bacterium
TCAAAAAACATTTCAGCGAACCTGCCTTCGGGCAGGTTCGCTGCTTTTGAAGCCAAAGTCATCCAGGTATTTACTCTTTCTCTCAAATCAAGTACATGAGCTGTTTGAGATTTATGTGATTCTAAAGCTTGAAATTTTAGTTCAATATTTTCTGTAACATCTAAAAATCTTGTTGGAGAAGGATGTGACATGATCCAAATTTTTGGCACATTCCAAGGTTCTAAACCTTCTTTTAATAAGTGTGGGAAAGCAAATTGATTTCTGGCATCTGGATAAACAGCTTGAACGGCCACTTCGCCCACAGCCATGTGATCTGGATGAGAAGCTGGCATTCTTTCCCAATTTCTATCTGGAGATTGGGTTATCAAGATGTCAGGTTTTGTCATTCGAATAATTCGCACAAATTCTTCTCTTAAAGAAAGACTTGGCACAATTGAACCGTCATCTTTTCCCAAGTAATGAATATTGTTAACACCAAGAATTTTTCCGGCTGCACTTTGTTCCACGCGTCTAATCTTGCGCATTTCATCTCTACTAATTGATGCATCTTCGCCACCCTGGTGACCATCAGTTGTTATGCAATAAGTAACTTCCACACCAAGTTTTGTCAAAGTTGCAATAGTTCCACCAGCACCAAAATCAACATCGTCTGGATGTGCTGTGATTACTAAAACTTTTGATCCAGATTTAGGTAGTTCCAGAGGTGTTAGAACAGGTGAACTCATAGGTAACAACTTAGACTTAAGCAATGTCTGTTAATCACTCGGCTTTGGAAGATTTAAATCCCCAGCAAAGAGCTGCTGTCACCCACGAAGGCTCACCACTTCTAATTGTTGCTGGTGCCGGTTCAGGAAAAACACGAGTACTTACTCGTCGTATTGCTTATTTGATGAGTGATCGAGGAGTTGCTCCTCAAGAAATATTGGCTATTACTTTCACCAATAAAGCTGCAGGAGAAATGAAAGAACGAGTTGCTGACTTAGTGGGAGCAGCTGCGCGAATGATGTGGGTTTCAACTTTTCACTCTGCTTGTGTGCGAATTCTTAGGGGAGAAGCAACACGATTAGGCAGAACCTCAACTTTTTCAATTTATGATTCAGCAGATTCATTGAGACTAATAACAATGGTGGCAGCAAGTTTAGATATTAATTCCAAGGCCTTAAGCCCAAGATCTATTGCTAATCAAATATCAACATTAAAAAGTGAATTAATTGACCATGAAACCTATATGAGTAAAGCAGAAACCGAGCAAGAAAAACTTGTTGCACAAGTTTATGGTGATTATGATCGAAGATTGGCAAGAGCAAACGCATTTGATTTCGATGATCTAATTGGTGCAACAGTTGCAGTTTTGCAATTATTTCCTGAAGTGAAACAAAAATATCGAAGACGCTTTAAACATATTTTGGTGGATGAGTATCAAGACACAAATCATGCTCAATACATGTTGATTAAAGAACTGGTAGGAAACAGTAAAGATGGATTACCTCCAGGAGAGCTTTGCGTGGTGGGTGATGCTGATCAATCAATTTATGCTTTTCGTGGCGCAACGATAAGAAATATTGAAGAATTTGAAAGAGATTATCCAGATGCAAAAACAATTTTACTAGAACAAAACTATCGTTCAACACAAAACATTTTGACTGCAGCAAACGCAGTTATATCTCAAAACGCTGAAAGAAGAGAAAAGAAACTTTGGACAGATGCTGGCAGTGGTGAACCAATTGTTGGTTACGTTGCTGACAATGAGCATGACGAAGCATCCTATGTTGCTTTAGAAATAGAAAGACTAAGAGAAGAAAATGAATACAAGTATGGACAAATTGCTGTGTTTTATAGAACCAACAACCAGTCACGTGCTTTAGAAGAAGTATTTATCCGAATTGGTGTTCCTTATCGCGTTGTGGGTGGCTTGAAATTTTATGAAAGAAAAGAAGTCAAAGATATTTTGGCTTACTTAAGAGCCATCATTAATCTTGATGATGAACTTTCTTTAAGAAGAATTATCAATGTCCCTAAACGAGGAATTGGGGATAAAGCAGAAGATGTGATCGATAATTTTGCTAGAAAAAATAAATTAAGTTATGGACAAGCCATTCAACAGGCTGCCAACATAACTGAATTAAGTGCCAAGGCCAGCTCCTCTTTAATCGAGTTTGCTGAGATGATGCAAAGTTTCAGAGACATGTTCTTAACTGATACTAAGCCTTCAGAAATTGTTCATGCGGTGTTAGAAAAAACTGGTTATCTAGAAATTCTCTTTAACTCAGATGATGCCCAAGACCAAGGACGTGTTGAGAATTTAACTGAACTTGAATCTGTGGCACGAGAATACGAAGCAAGTCATAGTGCTGGTGAAAACGGTTTAGCACAATTCTTGGAACACGTTTCCTTAGTTGCTGATTCAGATGATGTGCCAGGAAATGATGAAGGACTTATTACCTTAATGACCTTGCACACTGCAAAAGGTTTGGAATTTCCCATTACATTCCTAACTGGCATGGAAGAAGGAATTTTTCCTCATGCCAGATCACAAACAAATGATAAAGAATTATCTGAAGAACGAAGACTTGCCTACGTTGGAATTACTCGAGCCAGAGAAAGACTTTATGTCACAAGATCTGTCACCAGATCTGTTTGGGGAGCACCTTCTTATAACCCAAGTTCAAGATTCTTAGATGAAATTCCAGCATCCTTAATTAGTTGGCAAAGATTAGAACCAATGAATCAACCAGTTTCATCTGGTGGATTTGGTGCTGCTCCTGCCATGTCACGAGCAAGTAAACCGAAAGAACCTAAACAATATTTAATACTGAATGTTGGCGATAAAGTCTTGCACGAACGATTTGGATTAGGAAATGTTACTGAAACTGCCGGAAGCGGCGAAGGTGCTGAAGCTACCATTGATTTTGGCTCACACGGTGTGAAACGTTTACTGCTTAGATATGCCCCTGTTGAAAAACTTTAATTAATCATTTCCCCAAAGCCAAATACCAGGATTCTTATATCTTCCGTTAACTAATGTTTCAAAATGTAAATGTGCTCCAAAAGCTTTTCCAGATGCACCAATGTTTCCAATTCTTTCTCCCACGTCAACTTCTTGTCCGGCTACAACTCTTATTCGTGATAAATGTGCATAACGAGTTACCACACCATCAAGATGTCTAACTTCAATTGTTCGACCATAAGCAGGTCTCCAACCAGTAAAAATTACTGTGCCAACTCTGGCTGCAAAAACTGAATCTCCATAATTTCCGTTGAAATCAATACCAGTGTGCCAACCTAAATCCCAAATTCTTCCTCGTCGACCATAACCAACTGAGATTCTGGCTCGAGCAGGATTGACTGTGTATTTGGCTCTTAACGCTCTTCTTTCTGCAGCCTTCTTTTCTTTTTCAGCAGCAATTCGTGCTACTTCTTTGGCTGCTATATCTGCTGCTTGAGCTTTAAACTTTTGAATTTTTTCTTCAGTGCCAGGTGCTCCTAATTTTGCAGCAGCTGGAGTTTCAATAATTGGCAAATCTGCTGCACCAATATCTTTATTGGCAACAGAAACTTCTAAGGAAGCATCAGCGACAACAACAGGATCAGATGAGCCCGCAAAATTTGAGGGCAAAGTCATTGCAATAGTTAGTCCAATTGCAATCACCAGGATTGAACCTGAGATCCATCGATTATTTGGCGCTTTTAGTTTTAGCATCTTGTCCTTAACCTTGCCCGATGTCACTCCAGTAACACTATGGTGGGTTAGTGATATTTGCCATTTGACTCAAGTTAAGAAGATTTCACCTGAGACATTAGGCTTAGGAGGAAATGTTTGATAACGAGGACATTTATACAAGGAGTACTTAAAGCCTGTGGATCTCTACGAATATCAAGCAAAAGAACTTTTTGCTACCCACGGAGTTACCACTCAAGTTGGCAAAGTTGTTAGCACCCCAGAAGATGCCCAAAAAGCTGCAGCAGAATTTAACTGCGCTGTAGTTGTCAAAGCACAAGTAAAAACTGGTGGCCGAGGCAAAGCCGGTGGCGTTAAATTAGCTAATAATCCAAGTGAAGCTTTAGAAAAAGCAAAAAATATTTTAGGCCTTGATATAAAAGGCCATATTGTTAAAAAGATTTTGATCACACCAGCAGAAGATATCAAAGAGGAATATTACGTTTCATTTTTATTGGATAGAACTAACAGAACCTTTTTATCGATGGCAAGTGTTGCTGGCGGAATGGACATTGAAGAAGTAGCAGCAAAAACCCCTGAAAAATTAGCGATGACAAAGATTGATTCATTAACAGGTGTTGATAGCGCTAAAGCCTTAGAAATATCTATTGCCGCAGGAATTCCTTCAGAAGTACAAAAAGAAGTAGCAGTTTTAATTGAAAAGATGTGGAAATTATTTGTTGCCTCAGATGCAACTTTGGTGGAAGTAAATCCTTTAGTAAGAACTAATGATGATCGAATCGTTGCTCTAGATGGAAAAGTCACCCTAGATGAAAGTGCTAACTTTAGACATCCTGAAAATGAAAATTTTGTAGATACCGCCAATGTGGATCCATTAGAAACAGCGGCCAAAGCAAAAGATTTAAATTATGTGAAACTTGATGGCAGTGTTGGAATTATTGGTAATGGCGCCGGACTTGTAATGAGCACACTTGATGTCGTGGCTTATGCAGGTGAAAAATTTGGTGGCGTAAAACCTGCTAACTTCCTTGATATTGGTGGTGGCGCTTCAGCCCAAGTAATGGCTGATGGTTTGGGAATTATTTTGTCTGATCCTTCAGTTAAATCAGTTTTTGTAAACGTATTTGGTGGAATCACAGCTTGTGATGCTGTAGCAAATGGAATTGTGCAAGCAATAGAAATGTTGAAATCTGGCCCTAACTATGTACAAAGACCAATCGTGGTTCGACTAGATGGAAATAATGCGCAAGAAGGTTTAAGAATTTTAAGAGAAGCTAAACCAGATAACGTTGAAATTGTTGACACCATGGATAACGCTGCGGCAAGAGCAGCAGAGTTAGCTGCAGGAGTTAAATAATGGCAATTTTGTTAAACGAAAATAGCAAAGTAATTGTGCAAGGAATGACTGGTTCTGAAGGTAAAAAACATACCGAACGAATGATTAAATCTGGTACAAAAATTGTTGGTGGTGTTACTCCTGGAAAAGGTGGACAAAGTTTAGAAGTAGCTGGACAAAACGTTCCAGTATTCAACTCAGTTCAAGAAGCAATGTCTGCAACAGGAGCAAATGTTTCTGTTGTTTTTGTGCCACCTAAATTTGCTAAAGGCGCTGTGGTTGAAGCAGTGGATGCTCAAATACCTTTAGTTGTTGTTATTACTGAAGGAATTCCTGTACATGACACCGCACACTTCTTTTCTTACGCACAAAAATCTGGCAAAACTAGAATTATTGGACCAAACTGTCCAGGAATTATCTCTCCAGGATTAAGTAATGCAGGAATTATTCCTGCAGACATAACAGCAAAAGGATCAATTGGTCTAGTTTCTAAATCAGGAACTCTTACTTACCAAATGATGTATGAATTAAGAGATTTAGGTTTTACCACCGCAATTGGAATTGGTGGAGACCCAATTATTGGCACCACTCACATTGATGCTTTGCGAGAATTTGAAAATGACCCAGATACAAAAGCCATTGTGATGATTGGTGAAATCGGTGGAGACGCAGAGGAAAAAGCTGCCGAGTTTATAAAAGCAAATATTAAAAAACCTGTGGTGGCTTACGTTGCAGGATTTACTGCACCAGAAGGCAAAACAATGGGACATGCTGGAGCAATTGTTTCTGGATCAAGTGGAACTGCTGAGGCTAAAAAAGTCGCATTAGAAAAAGCTGGTGTAAAAGTTGGTAAAACTCCAAGTGAAACAGCACTTTTACTACGCGCCGCAATAAAATAAGTTTGTGATTGATACTCCAGTACAACGACATAGTGTTGTAACTGCTGGACTTTTAGTAACTCTTTGGACATTTTTAATTACTTTTGGCTCTTCTGTAATTCTTATTTTTACAACTTGGATATTGGCAGGGGATAGTTCAACTTCTATTTCTGAAGCTTTCAAAGTAGTAATTTGGGGATATTTAGCAATGCAGGGAGTTCCCTTAGTTATTAACTCCACGATTTTATCTCTACCTTTCCTAGGTTTTTTGTTACTGACCTTACTTTCTTTATATAGATCTTCTAGATGGGCAATTCGTTCTGCTTTGCACGAAGAAATGAAAAGACCAACTCTGATTTCATTATTAGTAGTTAGTGTTGCGTCAATTTCTTATTGCCTCGTGATTGCAGTATTAAGGTTTTTTGTTGATCCACTAAATATAAATTGGATTTCTGTGATGTTAAAACCAACTGTCATGGTTGTATCAATGTCGATTTTGGCTGTGGGAACTGTAGGGGGAACCTGGTCATTAATATTTGATGATTTGGATGAAGTTATAAAAAGAATCATCAAGTTAATCCTTAGATATTTACTATTTGTTTTGATTATTGGATTTCTAGTTGTAGCTGTGGCAATTGGATTGAACTACAGGAATATGTTGCTTATCCAGTCCTCTCTATTGGGAGGAATTGTGGCAGTAATTGCTGTGATTATTTCAGGAGTTGGTTGGTTACCAAATTTTATTTTGTGGGCATGGGCATGGATAACTAACTCCACTGTTGCACTGGGTGCTGGTTCAAATATTTCTTTAAATTCAGTGACTATTTCTCAATTGCCGGCTTGGCCTTGGTTTGGATTGATTCCAACAACATTGCCTTCCTGGACAAGGTATTTCTTTCTTATCCCAATATTTATTGGCTTCTTAATGGCCATTAGCACCAAAAATAAAAAAATATCTATTTGGATTGTTAGTTCATTTTTTGTGGCATTAGGAGTCTCAGCAATACTGAGTCTGTTGGGATTTCTTAGCTCAGGATCTCTTGGAAATAATTTATTACTAAATTTTGGTGTTTCACCAAAAGAAATCTTTCAAAGAAATATGACCTGGTTTTTAATCGGGCAAGCTTTAGTGATCTTGGTGGTCTTTGCTTGGAGAAAAAATAGACAATCTCAAATTACTCAACCAGCAGACGTGGATTCTGGCGAAAATTAGAAAGTTCACCCAGACAGATTCTCTGGAAAATCTCACTTGACTAGGCTCTGAGAGAGAAATACCGGGAAGGGATGGCCACTTATTTATGAGCAAAATAAAATTAACTAGAGCACTGATAAGTGTTTCAAATAAAGATGGTTTAGCACAATTAGTTAAAGCCCTTCACGAATCTAATGTAGAAATTGTTTCCACCGGTGCTACCGCACAACAAATTGCTGATTTAAATATTCCCGTTACAAATATTGCAGAAGTAACTAAATTTGATGAAATCCTAGATGGCCGAGTAAAAACTTTGCACCCACAAATTCATGCAGGAATACTTGCTGATTCACGAAAAGGTGAACACAAAAAAACTCTTGCTGAATTGAATATAAAGGCATTTGATTTAGTGGTAGTCAATTTATATCCCTTTGGTGAGACAGTGGCCTCAGGTGCAGATTTAGAGAGTTGTATTGAACAAATAGATATTGGTGGTACAGCCTTAATTCGTAGTGCCGCTAAGAATTTTGAAAATGTCTCAGTGATTGTTTCACCCGATGAATACCCAAATTTAATTAGTAATTTAAATTCTGGAATAAGTAGAGAATTAAGAATGAGTTGGTCAGCACAAGCTTTTGCGCATACCGCCACCTACGACACTTTGATTGCTAGATGGTTTTCTCGAAAAGTTACTCCTGAACAAGATTCACCATCTTGGGTTGGTGCATCCTTTACTAGGTCTCAAGTACTTCGCTACGGCGAAAATCCACATCAAACAGCGGCACTTTATAAAGGAATTAGTTCAGAAAAAGGCATTGCACAGGCAAAACAATTAGCAGGTAAAGAAATGTCTTATAACAATTTTGTTGATGCCGATAGTGCCCGTGCGGCAGTTTTTGATCACGTAGAACCTTGTGTGGCAATAATTAAGCATGCCAATCCATGTGGCATAGCAATAGGAAAAGATTTAGCTACTGCTTATAAGAAAGCTTTAGAAGCCGATAAAGATTCAGCATTTGGTGGGGTTGTAGCAACAAATAGAAAAGTTGATAAAGAAACAGCTCAACTTGTTAACGAAGTTTTTACTGAAGTAATCGTGGCACCAGCTTTTGATGAAGATGCACTCAAAATTTTGCAAATGAAACCAAATTTAAGAATTCTGCAATTAGCTGGTCCCCACATGGGTCACAGAGTTGAATGGCGCACAATTTCAGGTGGCGTTCTAATGCAAACAGTTGATGATGTTGAAGCAAACGGTGATGACCCAACAGAATGGAAATTAGTTGCAGGAGAAAAACCATCAGCAGAGGTATTAGCCGATTTAGAATTTGCTTGGCGTTGTGTTCGCGCACCTAAGTCAAATGCAATTGTTTTGGCTAAAGATGGTGGACTTGTTGGCATTGGAATGGGACAAGTAAATAGAGTTGACGCTGCAGAACTTGCCGTCAAAAGAGCAGGCAAAGACAAATCTAAATCAAGTGTTGCTGCATCTGATGCATACTTTCCCTTTGCTGATGCATTAGAGATTTTAATAAATGCTGGAGTGAGTGCTGTTGTTCATCCAGGTGGATCTAAGAATGATGATGAGGTAATTGCTGTAGCGAAAAAAGCTGGAATAACAATGTATCTAACAGGTGTGCGCCATTTTTCTCATTGAAAAAGCAAGTGTTCCAATTTCAATTACTTTGGCATTTATTGCTGGCGTTGCTGCAACTTTGCAAGCTGGAATTAGTGGCCAATTAGCTAAAGAATTAAACGATGGAATCATGGCCGCTTTGGTCTCAAATATTGGTGGAACAATATTTACAGCACTATTTCTTCTTAATCCCAATGTTAGGAAACAAGCAAAGAAACTTTTCAAAGCTGTTATTTCAGGAAATTTTGCTAAGTGGCAGTTATTGGGTGGAGTTGCCGGTGCCGTTTATATTTCAACAGCGTCAAGCACAGTAAGCATTATTGGTACTGGTTTGTTCACAGTTGTTTTAGTTGCGTCTCAAAATGTAAGCGGAATTATTGTTGATAAATTCGGGTTTAGCTCAGGGGCAAAAAGAAAAATAACACCAAAGAGAGCACTTGCTGTCGTTATTGGCATAGTTGCAGTTTTGCTATCAGTCTCAGAATTTGAAGGAAAAATTCTATGGTTACCAATTCTTGCGGTTGTCATTGCTGGTTTAGCTGTAACGATTCAGTTTGCTTTAAACGGTCGTGTTACAAAAGCGAGCAACTCACAAGTTTCTGCTTTTATTAATTTTCCTATGTCAATGTTTGCAGTTTTAATTACATTAATAGTGATGAACTTATTTGGTAAAAATTGGAATTCATGGCCTGATCAGTGGTGGCTTTATTCAGCAGGGTTTCTGGGAGCTGTAGTGGTATTTCTTGCAGCAGCGATAATTAGAACTCTAGGTGTATTACTTTTTGGATTAGCAAGTGTTGCTGGTCAATTGATAACTTCAATTGCACTAGACGTCATATTGCCCAATGCGAACATAAATGTGGGCTGGGCTCTCATAAGTGGTGCAGGTCTCATGCTCTTGGCTGTCTACTTAGCAAGTGATTTAAGGTAATCTTTGAATTATGAGCGCAACAACTCCTCAACCAAATTCTGAGAGCAGATCTTTACGCGCAGTTTCAGTAAATGAAAATCCAAGTCAATCTGGTCGTTGGCAAAAACTAATTAGAAGACAATGGCCAACAATTGTTCCATTGCTGGTAACGGTTGTGGGAATTGTTTTGGCCACTCAATTAAATTTTCGTGTTGGTGCTTTAGTTTTTTCAGTAGGTGTTGTTGTAGCAGCTGTGTTACGTGCGTCACTTCCAAGATTCACTCTTGGCTGGCTATACGTGAGAACCAAATGGGTAGATGTTTTGATTTTGGTTAGTTTCGCAGTTTTTCTTTTAACTCTTTCAATAGTTGTGCCCTCATAAACCCGTTTCAAAGTTATTGACTAGAATTTAAATTGAACTTCTTACGAATACACCCTTTAATTTGAGAGGATCTGGTATCTAGGTGAGCAGATCAGGAAAAGTCGCAGTTATCGGAGCAGGATTTTATGGCTCCACCACAGCAATGCGCCTAGCAGAATATGACATTTTCGAAACCGTTGTTTTAACAGATGTCTTGGAAGGCAAAGCTGAAGGTTTAGCTTTGGATATGAATCAATCAAGACCAATTCAAAATTTTGAAACAAAAATCATTGGCCAAACAACAGGACTTGATGGATCAGGTTACGAAGCTATAAAAGGCTGCAACATTGTTGTCATCACCGCAGGTTTACCAAGAAAACCGGGTATGAGCCGCATGGATTTAATTGAAACAAATGCAAAAATTGTTCGCCAAGTTTCAGAAAATATTGCAAAACATGCTCCAGACTCAATAGTGATAGTTGTTTCTAATCCATTAGATGAAATGACAGCCCTTGCACAGTTAGCAACAGGGTTTCCAAAAAATAGAGTAATGGGACAAGCAGGAATGCTAGATACTGCAAGATTTACTAATTTTGTTGCCGAAAAAACAGGATCTAACGTAAGTGATGTAAAAACATTAACACTTGGTTCACATGGCGAAACTATGGTTCCAGTTCCAAGTCAATCTAGCGTTAAAGGAAAAGCCTTAAGCGAAGTTTTATCTAAAGAAGAGATTGACAATTTAGTTGATAGAACTCGTAACGGAGGAGCAGAAGTTGTGGCTCTGCTAAAAACAGGTTCTGCTTACTATGCACCTTCTGCAGCTGCTGCAGAAATGGCAAAAGCAGTTGCTACAAATTCTGGACGCATCATGCCAGTGTGTGCTTGGGTAGATGGCGAATTTGGAATTAGCGGTGTTTATTTAGGAGTAGAAGCAGAAATTGGCGCTAAGGGAATAAATAAAGTTATTGAAACAAAATTAACCCCTGAAGAAACCACTGCACTTAAAACTGCTGCAGAAGCTGTTAGAGCAAAACAAGCTGACGTTAAAGATCTGTAAAGAAAAAGGAAAAAATGGCAAAAATTAAGGTAGCAAATCCAGTAGTAGAACTTGATGGCGATGAAATGACTCGCATCATTTGGCAATTCAT
>DAIRXT010000026.1:0-9770 GCA_036819575.1 Candidatus Nanopelagicales bacterium
ATCCAGTAGTAGAACTTGATGGCGATGAAATGACTCGCATCATTTGGCAATTCATTAAAGATGAATTAATTTTGCCATACCTTGATGTCAATCTTGAATATTATGATCTAAGCATTGAAAATCGTGACAAAACAGATGATCAAGTAACTATTGATTCTGCTAACGCCATTAAAAAACACGGCGTGGGCGTTAAATGTGCCACCATCACTCCAGATGAAGCAAGAGTTAAAGAATTTGGTTTAAAAAAGATGTGGAAATCTCCTAATGGAACAATCAGAAATATTCTAGGTGGAGTAATTTTTCGTGAACCAATCATTATTAGTAACATTCCCCGCTTAGTTCCATCTTGGACAAAGCCAATTGTTATTGGTCGTCATGCTCATGGAGATCAATACAAGGCCACAGATTTTGTTGTTCCAGGTCCTGGAAAAGTAACAATGACTTATCAGCCAGCAGATGGCTCAAGCCCAATGGAATTTCAAGTAGCTGACTTTTCAGGCTCAGGTGTTGCTATGGGAATGTATAACTTTGATGAAAGTATCAAGGATTTTGCTCGTGCTTCACTAAATTATGGTCTGATCAGAAATTATCCAGTTTATCTCTCAACTAAGAACACAATTCTTAAAGCATACGATGGTCGCTTCAAAGATATTTTCCAAGAAATATTTGAAAAAGAATTTAAAACCCAATTTGATAAAGCTGGTTTAACTTACGAACATCGCTTAATTGATGACATGGTTGCAACTGCTTTGAAGTGGGAAGGCGGTTATGTTTGGGCCTGTAAGAATTATGACGGGGACGTACAAAGTGACACCGTTGCCCAAGGTTTTGGTTCTCTTGGTTTGATGACAAGTGTGTTAATGACACCAGATGGTAAAACTGTTGAATCTGAAGCAGCACATGGAACTGTGACCCGTCATTATCGTCAACATCAAAAAGGTGAACCAACTTCAACAAATCCAATTGCATCAATTTTTGCTTGGACTGGTGGATTAGTTCACAGAGGTAAACTTGACAACAATAATGAACTAATCAGTTTTGCAAGAACTCTAGAAGGAGCTTGCATTAAAACTGTTGAATCAGGTTTGATGACTAAAGACTTAGCCCGTTTGATTAGCAAAGATCACCCATGGGCAACAACAGAGGATTATTTGGCAGGCATTAAGCGTCAACTGGATGCAAGCCTTTAATCTGTCACAGACGATTGAGTAGCATCTTTAACATATGAGTACTTGGGTAAGTGCCCTTATTGTTCTGTTTTTCATCCTTGTTGGTGGATTCTTTGCCGCGGCAGAAATTGCGCTAGTTTCACTTCGTGAAGCACAAGTTAAGAGAATCGCTGAAACAAAAGGTAGAAGAGGAAAACTTCTAAAAGAACTTCACGATCATCCCAATAGATTTTTAGCTTCTGTGCAAGTGGGAGTAACAGTTGCAGGTTTTATTGGTGCAGGTTTTGGTGCTTCGAGTTTAACCCCAGTACTTTCACCAGTTTTAGATCTAATCTTTCCAAAATCTGTTGTGTCAGTTATCGCCTTTATTTTGATCACACTATTTATTGCTTACTTCTCCCTTGTTCTGGGAGAATTGGTTCCTAAAAGATTAGCTCTGCAAAATTCTGAAAGTTGGGCACTTGTTGCTGCTTACCCAATTGATATTTTAGCTCGAATTTCCAGACCCTTTATTTGGTTATTAAGTCATTCCACAAATTTGATTGTGAGATTACTTGGGGGAGACCCAAGTGCAAGCCGCCAAGAATTAAGTGGTGAAGACTTAAGAGATTTAGTAGCAGGACATGAAGAATTAAGTGAAAACGAGAGAGCTTTAATTGACGATGTCTTTGAAGCAGATGATCGTGAAATAAAAGAAGTAATGACACCTAGAACCGAAGTTGAATTTCTGGATGCTGAATCAACAATTCCTGATGCTGCATTGGTTGTTGAAAAACTTCCTCATACCAAATATCCAGTTATCAATAAAACAGCCGATGAAGTTGTGGGATTTGTGCACGTTAGACAATTACTTTCACTTGAAGCACGAAAGTCAAGCAAGCAATTAAGAGATATCGCTATTGCTGTTGAGTCAATACCTGGAACAACTTCGGTTTTAAGTGCCCTTGCGCAAATGAGAAAAGGAAATCAACATCTTTTGATCGTTGCAGATGAATATGGCGGAACTGCTGGAATCGTGACTTTGGATGATTTAGTAGAAGAACTTATTGGCGATATTCGACATGAAGGTGACGAACCAGAAAGTGAAGTAAGTGAACTTGATTTTCATGGGGAAGTTGAAGTCGATGGATTAATGAATCTTGATGATTTTGCTGATTCAACTCATATTCATCTTCCTGAAGGCCCATATGAAACAGTCGCAGGTTTTGTTATTGCCAAACTTGGCAGTCTTCCAGCTGTTGGTAAAAGTGTTATCGCCGAACAATGCGTCTTTGAAATCTTGAGTATGGATGTGCGACGAATTTCACGAGTCAGAGTAAGTCGAATTGAGCCCGGAACTAGCAATCATGGTGGACAATAAGACTCATGGCAAAGCCAAGTGTCTTATCTGGAATTCAGCCCACCGCTGATTCCTTTCATATTGGAAATTACTTCGGAGCCCTTCGTCAATGGGTAAAGATGCAAGAAACACATGAATGTTTTTACTCTGTTGTAGATTTACACGCAATCACCTCTGAATTTGATCCAAAGATTTTAAAAAAGAGAACACTCACATCTTTTGCTCAACTCTTAGCTGTGGGAATTGATACTAAAAAAAGTACAGTTTTTGTGCAAAGCCAAGTACCACAACATGCTCAACTTGCTTGGGTCTTAAGTTGCTTCACTGGTTTTGGTGAAGCAGGCAGAATGACCCAGTTTAAAGACAAAGCACAAAAAGGTGGTCAAGAAAGATCTTCGGTTGGATTGTTTACATATCCAATTTTGCAAGCAGCAGATATTTTGCTTTATCAAGCGCAAAGTGTTCCAGTTGGTGAAGATCAAAGACAACATTTGGAATTAACTAGAGATCTGGCGGTTAGATTTAATAATCAGTTTGGTCAAACTTTTGTAGTTCCAGAAGCCTTTATTGTTAAAGAATCAGCCAAGATTTTAGACTTACAAGACCCAAGTTCCAAGATGAGTAAATCATCACCGCAAGGATGTATTTTTATTATGGATGAACCAGATGTGGTGATGAAGAAATTCAAAACAGCTATAACCGATAGCGGTAAAGAAATAAAATACGATCCAACAAATAAGCCTGGGGTATCAAATCTTTTAAGTATTATCAAGGCAGTAACAAATGAAGAAATGTCTGCCATTGAATCTCAGTTTGCTGCTAAAGGATATGGAGATTTAAAGACATTCACCGGTGAAGTAGTAGTTGAAAATATTGTTAAGCCATTTAGGGAAAAGACCTTAGCTTTGTTGGCAGATGAAAAACAACTTAATTCACTAATGTCTGAGGGTGCTCAAAAAGCTGAAAAAGTGGCTGCAGCAACTTTGAAAAGTGTTTATGAAAAAGTTGGTTTTTAAGCTTTAATTACTTGCGGCGGGTAATTGTTTTACCCAACCAAATCAATGGATCATATTTAGTATCAACAACGCGTTCTTTCATAGGAATAATCGCATTATCTGTGATCTTGATGTGCTCTGGGCACACTTCTGTACAACATTTTGTGATGTTACACATTCCCAAACCATGAGATTCTTGTGCTTCTCTTTTTCTGTCTAATTCATCCAGTGGATGCATATCTAATTCTGCTAGGCGAATAAAGAATCTAGGTCCAGCAAAACTTTCTTTGTTTTCTTCATGGTCTCTAATTACGTGGCAAACATCTTGACATAAGAAGCATTCAATACATTTTCTAAATTCTTGGCTTCTTTCAACGTCAATTTGTTGCATTCTGTATTCACCTGGTTTGAGGTTCTCAGGACCTTTGAAAGCTGGTACTTCTCTTGCTTTGATGTAGTTAAAGGAAACATCAGTTACTAAGTCTTTAATTACAGGAAAAGATCTTAAAGGAGTAACTGTTACCTGATCTTCTTCGTTGAAGGTATTCATTCTTGTCATACACATCAAGCTTGGTTTGCCGTTAATTTCAGCACTACAAGATCCACATTTTCCAGCTTTACAATTCCAACGCACAGCCAAGTCTGGACTTTCAGTTGCTTGTAAGCGATGAATTACATCAAGCAGTACTTCGCCTTCACTTACTTCGACGTTGTAATTAACTAATTCGCCTTTTTCTTTATTGCCACGCCAAACTCGTAATTTTGCTAGATAACCCATCGTTATGCTCCCATTCCCAGTTGCACTAATTCTTCTGGTAATAAGTATTTACTTAATTCATCTTGTTCAAACAGGTTTGCAAGTTCTTTTGGCATAGGTGGTATTGATTCAATCTTGGTATCAATTTTGCTTCCACTCCATGAGGTGATGACGTGTTTTGGTCTCCAGTTTTTGTCCATGGCTGGAAAATCATTTCTAGTATGTCCACCGCGAGATTCTTCTCTTACCAAAGCACTTTTAGCGATTGATTCGCTAACTAACAACATGTTTTCTAAATCAAGGGCCAAATGCCATCCTGGATTAAATTGTCTTTCGCCTTTAACAGTTACATTCTTGGCGCGTTTCTTTAGGTCTTCTAGTTTTGCTATTGCTTCAATCATTTCTTTACCATCACGAATAATTCCTACAAGATCATTCATTACTTGCTGCAGTTCTTGGTGGACAGCATAAGGATTTTCATTACTTGTGCCGTTAAATGGGGCAATTGCTTTACTTAATGCATTTTCTATAACTTGTTCAGAAACCTTTGGCTTATTTGAAAGTGACTTAACATAAGCACTTGCACCTACACCTGCACGACGACCAAAAACTAATAAATCAGATAGTGAATTTCCACCCAATCTATTTGAACCATGCATTCCACCGGCAACTTCTCCGGCAGCAAACAAACCAGTTACACCTGTTGCAGCACCTGTGTCGGGATCAACTTGGATTCCACCCATTACGTAGTGACATGTTGGTCCAACTTCCATAGGTTGCTTAGTTATGTCAACATCTGCTAATTCTTTAAATTGATGCCACATTGAAGGCAATCTCTTTTTAATTACTTCTGGTTTTAAACGTGTTGAAACATCTAAGAAAACTCCACCGTGAGGTGAACCTCGTCCTGCTTTTACTTCAGCATTAATTGCACGAGCTACTTCATCTCTTGGTAATAGCTCTGGTGGTCTTCTATTTGAATCAGGGTTTTCATACCAACCATCTGCTTCAGTTTCTGTTTCTGCATATTTATCTTTGAATACTGCAGGAATGTAATTAAACATAAATCTTTTACCTTCAGAGTTCTTCAAAACTCCACCATCACCACGTACTGATTCTGTTACTAAAATTCCTTTAACACTTGGTGGCCAAACCATGCCAGTTGGATGAAATTGCACAAATTCCATGTGCATTAAATTTCCACCAGCTTTTAAAGCTAGTGCGTGACCATCACCAGTGCCTTCCCATGAATTGGAAGTTACTTTGAATGATTTACCAATTCCACCAGTTGCTAACACAACTGCTGGTGCTTGAAACAAAACAAATTTTCCATTTTCGCGCCAATATCCCAAAACTCCTGAAACCTTGTCATCGGTTTTGAGAATTTCAGTAACTGTTAATTCTGCAAAAACTTTAATTCTTGATTCGTAATCGCCAGATTCTTTGAAGTCTTCTTGTTGTAGGGAAACGATCTTTTGTTGCAGTGTTCTGATTAATTCCAAACCTGTGCGATCACCAACGTGAGCTAGACGTGGATATTCATGTCCACCAAAGTTTCTTTGGCTGATTTTTCCATCTGGTGTTCTATCAAAAAGGGCACCGTAAGTTTCTAATTCCCACACACGATCTGGTGATTCCTTGGCGTGTAGTTCAGCCATTCTCCAATGATTTTGAAATTTTCCACCACGCATGGTGTCACGAAAGTGCACCTGCCAGTTGTCATTTGAGTTCACATTTCCCATGGATGCAGCAATGCCACCTTCGGCCATTACGGTGTGAGCTTTTCCAAAAAGTGATTTACAAATAATTGCTGTCTTTAATCCACTGGCACGAGATTCAATGGCAGCACGAAGCCCAGCTCCACCTGCTCCAACAATCACAACATCAAAGTCGTGACGTTCAATTTCGGTCATTATTCCCCTTTAGAAGAAATAGAAATTAGTGATTGCTCCACTTGCAACTTGTCTTACGTAAAGATCACAGAGGGCCACACCAATTAAAGAAATCCAGGCATATTTTGGATGATCAGCGTTTAATCTAGAAACTATTGTCCAGGTCTTGTATCTAATTGGATTCTTGCTGAAATGTTTTAACTTTCCACCTAAAATATGTCTACATGAATGACAAGACAAAGAATAAAGCCAAAGGAAAGTGGCATTTGCTAAGAGAACTAATGTGCCCACACTCATGTGGCCCCATTGACCTTCAGTGTTTTTAAACGAAATTATTGCGTCATAAGTTAGTAAGACGTTGAAAGCTAATCCAGCAATAAAGAAGTAGCGATGTGAGTTTTGTAAAATTAGCGGTGATTTTGTTTCCCCAGAATAAGATTTGTGAGGTTCAGCAACCGCACAACTTGGTGGAGATAACCAGAAAGAACGGTAATAAGTTTTTCGGTAGTAATAACAAGTTAATCTAAAACCTAACGGGAAAGCCAATATAAGTAGTGCAGGAGATAGCACCCACCAAGTTCCAATTGGTTGTCCAATATGTGAAGCACCTTCAATACAACTAGCGGCAAGACATGGTGAATAAAAAGGTGAAATTAAAGGTTCAACAAAATAATATTTATTTTCAAAAGCTCTTATGGTTGAGTAAATAATGAATGAAACTAAAACGAAAACAGAAATTGCTGGTTGTATCCACCACTTATCAACTCTTAAATGGCGTAAACCAATTTTGGCTCGGGTTGAAGATTCAACTCCGCGATCTAGCGAACTAATTGCCATGTGCCTGAGTTTAGTGTGAAAGCCCCTAGGCCTGCATAGTCAAAAGTTGTTCAATTGGATGTGAAATGTCACACAAGAAAAGCCAAGCTTACGAAGAACTAGAGTCCCTAATTTCTAACAAAACTGCACCGTTTGCAACAGATGCACCAACCTCAACAGAAAGTTCACTTACAACCCCACCTTTATGAGCGTTTATGGGTTGTTCCATTTTCATGGCCTCAATAACAAACAAAAGTTCACCTTCCGAAACACTTTGCCCATTTTTTACAGCAATCTTTACAACCGTGCCTTGCATTGGACTCTGAACTGCATCGGAGTCAAGGGCTCCTAAGGTTGTTCGTTGGTGTCTTGCAACTGGTGGTTTCTTTTGTTTAACTCCACCAGAAGTTAAACCATTTGGCATGGTTATTTCAATGCGCTTTCCATTTATTTCAAGAACAAGTGAAGATCTTTCATCAGTTGTTGTTGGTAAAGATGAATCTTTGTATTGCGGAATCTGATTATTGAATTCATTTTCTATCCAACTTGTGTAAATGCTAAATTTTTGTAATGAATCATCGGGAGCAAATGCTGGATCATCTAATACAGCGCGATGAAATGGAAGAGCTGTGGCAATTCCTTCAACTTCAAATTCACTCAAAGCTCTTTTTGCTCTTTCGATTGCTTCTTTTCTAGTTGAGCCGGTAACAATTAATTTGGCAAGTAAAGAATCAAAGTTTCCACCAATTACATCGCCCTTTTTAAAACCTGCATCAACTCTTACTCCAGTGCCACTTGGTTCTTTCCAAACTTTAAGTTGACCAGGGGCAGGCAAGAAATTTCTTCCTGGATCTTCACCATTAATTCGAAACTCAATACTGTGACCATTAATTATTGGATCGTGATAGCCAAGTTTTTCTCCACTTGCAATTCTTATTTGTTCACGAACTAAATCAATTCCAGTAACTTCTTCACTAACTGGATGTTCAACTTGTAATCTTGTGTTTACTTCTAGAAATGAAATTGTTCCATCTTGTCCGATTAAGAATTCACAAGTTCCAGCACCTTCATAAGATGCTTCTTTAAGAATTGCTTTCGAGGAATCATAAAGTTGTCGTCTTTGATCATCTGTTAAGAATGGGGCAGGAGCTTCTTCTACTAGTTTTTGGTGTCTTCTTTGCAACGAGCAATCTCTAGTTGAAACCACAACAACGTTGCCAAATTTATCTGCCAAACATTGAGTTTCCACATGTCGTGGTCGATCTAAATATCTTTCAACAAAACATTCACCACGACCAAAAGCTGCGGTTGCTTCTCTTACTGCTGATTCATAAAGTTCAACTATTTCTTCTTGATTACGAGCAACTTTTAATCCACGCCCACCGCCACCAAAAGCTGCTTTAATCGCAATTGGTAAACCATGTTTTGTGGCAAATTCGACAACTTCTTGAGCATTATTTACAGGATCTTTGGTGCCAGGAACTAGTGGTGCACCAACTTTGGCAGCAATATGTCGTGCTTGAACTTTGTCACCTAAAGACTTAATTGCAGCAGGTGGTGGGCCAATCCAAACTAATCCTGCATCGATAACACTTTGAGCAAACTCGGCATTTTCAGAAAGAAAACCATAACCAGGATGTATTGCATCAGCACCAGATCTTTTAGCAATTTCAAGAATCTTTGGAATTGAAAGATAAGTTTCAGAAGCAATGCTTCCATTTAATGAATATGCTTCATCAGCATGTAATACGTGTAGCGCATCTCTATCTGATTCAGCATAAATTGCCACACTTGAAATTCCTGCATCTTTACAAGCTCTAGCAACGCGAACTGCAATTTCACCACGGTTTGCAATAAGTATTTTTGTAATTGAAATGTTTTGTGAGCCAGATTTAGCCATGATTTGTTACTTTATGCCATTTCCCATAGAGAAGTCCAAGAGAGTCCAAGTTCACGAACAATTTCTCGAAGCGTGGGAAGTGATAACCCAACTACGTTGCTGTGGTCACCCTGAACTTGTGTAACAAAAGCTGCGCCTAAAGAATCCAACGTGAAAGCCCCAGCAACTTGTAAAGGTTCACCTGAGGCAACATATGCAACTATTTCATCGTCATCAACGTTAGCAAATTGAACTTTTGTTGAAACTACTCTTGAAATTGTTTGCTTATTATCTAAACGAATAACTGTATGCCCAGTGTGTAAAATTCCAGATTTTCCACGCATTTGTTTCCAGCGCTCAATAGCATTATTGGCATTCAAGGGTTTACCAAAACTTTTGGATTCAAATTCAAGCATGGAATCTGCAGCAATTAAAACACCCTTATCTAATGAAAGATTATTCTCAAGAACATAATTTGCTTTAGCAATTGAAAGTTTTTCAACAATTATGTTAGTTGATTGACTTTTGTGTTCCTCTTCGATTTGTCTTTCATTTATTTCTGAAGGAATAACAATTGGATTAATTTTTTGGCTTCGAAGAAGCATCAATCTGGCAGGGGAGGCAGACGCCAGGATTACCGGAAAACTCATGCTCCAGGAAGGTAGGAGTATTGCCAACCGCTGGTTAGGTGTGGAGTATTTCTAAATCTAAATTGAGGACTATTCCAGTTACTTATTCTCTTTTTCTGTTTGCCTAATTCTTCAGATGAATTCTTTGCAACTTGTAATGCAACATGAATGGCAGCTATTTCTTCTGAACTGGGATTGCCTCGAAGAACTGTAAATTCAAGTGGTTTGGTCATAGTGGAATATTTCCATGTTTCTTAGGAGGCATTGATTCACGTTTAGTAATTAGTTGGCGAA
>DAIRXT010000027.1:0-9593 GCA_036819575.1 Candidatus Nanopelagicales bacterium
CCTTCGGTAACTGATTCACCTAGTGCAGGAAGTAATACATTCACAGTTGCTGAACTTGTAGAAGTTGGTGCAACAGGAGTAGTTACAACTGGAGCAGGATCAGGAATTTTTGCAACAGGTTTTTCAACTACAGGTGCAACAGCAGGAGTTGGAGTTGGAGCTGGTGGGGGAGTTTGCACAACTGGAGCAACTGGTGGTGGCGCACTTTGGGTTGCACCATTTGCTTCGCCAATTACTGCCATAACTGCACCAACTGCAATAACTGAATCTTGTGCGGCTTTAATTTCTAATAAAACTCCAGCAACTGGAGAAGGTATTTCTGTGTCAACTTTGTCTGTAGAAACTTCCACAATGGCTTCGTCTACTTTAATTACATCGCCCACATTTTTTAACCAACGAGTAACGGTTCCTTCGGTTACTGATTCACCGAGTTGGGGCATTGTTACGTTAGTTGCCATTTAAATACTTTATCCTTTTCTAGTTAATCGTGGGTATGAAGCGGTTTGCCGGCAAGTGCCATGGCAGCTTCACCCATTGCTTCAGACATTGTTGGATGAGCATGAACATATGGTGCAACATCTTCTGGTGAGGCATCCCATGAATACATTAATTGTGCTTCAGCAAGTAGTTCGCCAACTCTTGATCCCAACATATGAATTCCAACTACTGGGCCACCATTTTTAAGGGCAATAAGTTTAATAAATCCAGCAGTCTTAAGAATTTGGCTCTTACCATTTCCGGCCAAGTCATATTGCACAGTTCTTAATTGATCTGCACCATATTTTTCTTTAGCAGCACTTTCATTCAAACCAACTGAAGCAATTTCAGGTTCTGAGTAGGTAACTCTTGGAATGGCAGTTATGTCAATAACTCTTGGATTCAAACCTTTAATGTGTTCTGCCACAAATATTCCTTCTTGGAATCCTTTGTGAGCAAGTTGTGGTCCGCGCACAATATCGCCAACTGCATAAACATTGGGAATACTTGTTTGTAAATTCTCATTTACCTTGATTAGCTCACCATCAAATTCCAAACCTGCTTCTTCAAATCCTTGGTTTCTAGTAGCAGATCCTCTTCCCACAGCTACCAGCATTAAATCTGCTGCAAAAGTTTGTCCATCTTCAAGTTTTGCCACCACACCATGTTTGGTTTTATCAACACCAGCAAAACGAACACCGGTTGAGAAATTAATGCCACGTTTTCTAAATGCGCGTTCCATAGCTTTTGAAACAGCTTCATCTTCGGCAGGAACTAATCTTGGAAGTCCTTCAATAACAGTTACTTCTGAACCTAAAGATTTCCACACACTGGCAAACTCAACACCAATTACGCCACCGCCCAGAATTATCACACTGGCAGGCACTTTATTTAGTTTTAAAGCATGTTCTGAGTTGATTACTTGTTCACCATCAACTTCTAAACCTGGAAGTGATTTTGGAAAAGAACCAGTAGCAAGCACAACATGAGTTCCAACAAATTCTTGATCGCCAACTTTAACTTTGTTAGGACCAATGAATCTTCCATCACCAGTGATGTAATCAACACCACGATGTTTTACTAAACCTTGCAAACCTTTGTAAAGACGATTTACAACACCGTCTTTGTAATTATTTACCTCAGGCATATCAACGCCTAATAAATTGGATTTAATTCCAAATGAGGCAGATTCTCTAACACTGTCTGCAATTTCACCTGCATGTAATAAAGCTTTTGTTGGAATGCATCCACGATGTAAACAAGTTCCACCAAGAACATCACGTTCAATTAGTGCGACTTTTAAACCAAGTTGGGAACCACGTAACGCTGCGGCATAACCGCCGCTTCCTGCTCCAAGGATTACTAGGTCGTATGAGGCCACTTGTAACCTTTCTTCTGATTCCACCCTCGTGAGGCTTGTCTATCTATATCCTTTCACGCAAGTCAAAACCAGCAATTTCGGGTTTCAATGCGTGGGGGAAATTAAATACCAAATTAATTTTTGGCAAGTTTTTGTGCCAGATGAACAAGAGTTCTGACTCCAACACCTGTGCCACCAAAACCGTTGTAGCCATAAGCAGCACCTTCATTAAAAGCAGGTGGTGCTATATCTATATGCACCCAAGCAATGTTTTCATCCACAAATTCTTGTAAGAAGGCAGCGCCCACCATCATTCCACCGGCAGGATTTGGAGTGAAACCAACATTTGCAATGTCTGCAGTCTTGGAATCAAGGATTGTTCTAGTTTCTTCTGGAATCTGCATGGGCCACATAGCTTCACCAGTTTCTTTGGCACTGGCAAAAACTTGGTCACGAGCTTCTTCTTTGTTGGCCATAATTCCAGCTGTTCTTGAACCAAGTGCCACAGTTGCAGCACCAGTCAAGGTTGCAATATCAATTATTAGATCTGGCTTATCTTTTTGTGCTCTACCTAAAGCATCCGCTAACACAAGTCTTCCTTCAGCGTCTGTATTTAATACTTCAACAGTTTTGCCACCAAATGTTGTCACAACATCACTTGGTCTTTGTGCGGTTGCAGAAGGCATATTTTCAGCTAACGCTGCATAAGCTGACACATTTATTTTTAAATCCAATTGCATTATGGCTCTAAAAGCTTCAATAACAGTTGCAGCACCAGCCATGTCACATTTCATGGTGTGCATTGAAGAAGGAGGTTTCAAAGATATTCCACCGGTATCAAAAGTAATTCCTTTGCCAACTAAAGCAAGATGAAAATCGGCTCCACGTGATTTATAAGCAAGGCGAACAAATCTTGGGGGATTAACTGATCCTTGACCAACCCCAATTAGTGCTCCATATCCTTGTTTCTTCAGAGCTTTTTCTTCCAAAATTTCTACAGTTAATTTGGCATTTCTTTTGAAAGATTTTTTAACATAATCTGCAAAAGTTTCTGGATACATGTGACTTGGTGGAGTATTTACCAAATTTCGCACATTCTTTACAGACTCAGCAATAATTTGAGCCTCTTGAAATACTGACTTATTAACAAATAAGTCTTTTACTAAAATATTTGCTTGCTTTAAACCTTCTGAAGTTTTTTCAGTCTTAGTCTTAAATTGTGTAAAAGTGTAGGCACCAAGTTCAACTCCTACAGTTACAGCGTGAGTGGCAACTGTTGTGCTAGTTGGCAGTGCAAATAGGGCTGAGGGTTTACCAGCTAATGCTCTTGCTGCCACAGCTGATGCTCTTCTTAGTGTTTCCATTTCTAGTGGTTGAGTTTTTGAGACTTTTCCAAGTCCAACACACAAGACTCCACTTTTTATTGTTAAAAAAGTAAGTTCTGATTTCTTTCCTGAAAAATTAGTTAATTTGATTGCTTCAGAAATTTCGCTTTTAGAAGTTGGTTCCAATGTAATTGCTGAGTCGAGTAATTCAGGTCCATTATCTGTTTGAGCAAAACCCACAACCAATACTTCGTTTGCTGAAATGTTTTTTGAATCAGTGAGGCGAGTAATTGACATGGGCAATAGCCTAGTAGCGTTTTGTTTTGTGAGCGATTCAGCCAAGCTAATTAATTCACCACTTCACATCCGTCATGTTGAAATGGGTGCAAAGTTTGCTCCCTTTGGCGGCTGGCAAATGCCACTTGAATACACCGGCAGTGGTGTTTTAGCAGAACACAACGCCACTCGAGAAGCTATTGGACTTTTCGATGTCTCCCATTTAGGAACAGCAACTCTAATTGGTGAAAATGCGGCTGAGCAATTAAACAAGATTTTGACCAATGACATTAATCGCATAAAACCAGGACAAGCGCAATATTCAACTTTACTTTCTGAAGATGGCACAGTTGTTGATGATTTAATTGTTTATTTAAGATCAAAAGATGAAATCTTAATAATTCCTAACGCTTCAAATGCGACAAAAGTTTTAGAGATAATCAAAAGCAATATTTCTAAAGATATTGAAATTAAGAATCTTCATCAAGATATTGCCATAATTGCAATTCAAGGTCCAAAATCTTTTGAATTAGCAAACGATTTAGGACTGCCAACAGATATGCAATATATGGCTTTCAAAGATGTTTCGTTTATGGGTCAACCCATCACAATTTGTCGTACCGGCTACACGGGTGAAAAAGGTTTCGAATTATTAATTCCAGCACAAATGGCAATAAATATTTGGGATGAAATTATTTCTAAAGGACAGAAATATGGAGCAAAGGCTGTTGGCTTAGGTGCTCGAGACACTTTAAGAACTGAAATGGGTTATCCCTTGCATGGCCAAGATATTTCGTTGAATATTTCTCCTCTTGAAGCTGGTTTATCTTGGGCAGTTAATTTAGAGAAATCTAATTTCTTAGGAAAAGATGCATTGTTAAAAGAAAAAGCAAACGGAATTAAAAGAAGACTTGTGGGCATCAAAGCTGTGGAACGAGCAATTCCTCGTAGTCATATGAGAGTGCTAGATGTTGATAAAAAAGATATTGGTGAAATTACAAGTGGAACTTTTTCTCCAACACTTAAATCAGGTATTGCATTGGCATTAGTTGATTCCAAGATAGAAATTAACGACAAAGTTTTTGTTGATGTCAGAGGAAATTCTTTAGAGTTTGTGGTTACAAAACCACCTTTTGTTGAATCTAAAGTTCGCTAGCTTTTAAAGCACTTACTGCTAAAGCAAGCTCAGCCAAGGGATGAATATTCTCTTTGGTATTCATAATCACTTTGCAGCCCATGAATTTAATTGCTTCAGTTAATGAAGGAATAGTTGGAGTATTAGCAACAAGCAAAGACTCTTTTAACTTCGAATTTGATCTCATGGCAATAAAACCTAGAGCGATTGCTCCTGGTCCCACCAAGATTGTTCGGGTTTGTCTTTGAGCAATGGTGTTTAACGAATTGAATAATTCCAGTGAGTCAGCACCTAGTGTTTGACTAATTAGTTCTTGAGTCTCTGACTTTAATTTTCTGGTCACAATTAATAGGTCTCTTAAAGAACCTGCGTCTTTGATCCATTGTTGGTCTTGTCCCACACTTGATTTTCCTAATAAAGAAGCAGCATCAATGTTTAAGAATCCACCAATTAATCCACTTGCTAAAACTATGTCTGAGGAGACATTAACGCCCACGATTGAAATATTGGCATCAATTGCCTTGTTTATGTCTTCTGCTGTGGCAGTTTTCTTATGTTCAATAGCAATAGGGGTTAGCTCTGACCAATTAATTTTGCTGTCATCAAAGCCAAGAGCTAGAACCGAATTAATCACGCCTTAAAGACTACAGCGTTAGAAAAATTCGCCCGCTTTGTCATTCGTCGCATGGCTTTGAGTAGAGGATTTGCTAGAAAAAATAACAAGACAGCGGTAAGAATTCCTCTAGGTAAGTCATAACCAAAACTTGTTAAAAGACTAAATCTGATCCAGCGTGATAGTTGTTCGGTTATTGCTAAACCAGGTTCAAAAGAAATCTCAGGTAATAAACCATTAGCAAAAGGCCAGAACCAAAGATTAAGTAAAAGTCCGGCAAAGAAACCAACAACAAATCCATAGGCAGAAATTAAAAGTATTTCCTTTTTCCCAGTTAATTTTGGAAGTAAACCTGCACCTGCCCCTACCCAAGCTGCAACCAACATTTGAAACGGTAACCAAGGACCTATGCCACCGGTTAATACAGCAGAACCAAGAATTCCGATTGCACCTAAAACAAAACCAAAACTTGCACCCAATGCTCTTCCACCAATGATGATGATTGCCCACACTGGTTCTAATCCGGCAACACCTGCGCCCAGAGGTCTAACGGCTGCAACTACTGCAGTTAACACACCAAGAATTGCTAATGAGCGTGAATCAATTCCACCTTGCATCACATCAGCTAAGGCAACCATTAAAACTAGAGGAACAATTATCAAAATAAGTATTGATGCGTTATCTGAGTTATTGCCAAACATTGATTCTTTTTGTAAGAAAAATGGCCACAAAAAAGCAATCAAGCCAATTAAGGTTGTCACACCCATAGAAACCGTTGTTAAGGAATTAAATTTAATTAATTTCATTTCAATTCTTCGAGTGCGTAAGCGACATCAGAAACTGTAAGCCATTGGGCAGGAGACATAACTTTGGAAACTTGTGGCGAAAACATGGGAGAACTTGAAAGCACTTCGTTAACTGGACCATCGGTAACAATTTCTCCATCGGCTAACAAGATAACTCTGGTGGCAACTTCAGCTGCTAATTCCACGTCATGGGTGGCAAGAATTACTGTGTGATTCTTTTTGCCAAGTTTTTGAAGATTTGAAACAAGTTGTCGTTTGGCTGCGTAATCAAGACCACGAGTTGGTTCATCTAACAAGATCAAAGGAGGCTTAGCTGCTAAAACAACTGCAAGAGCTAAAGATAATTTCTCACCTTCAGAAAGATCTCGAGGATGAGAATCTTCTGAAACATCTGTTGTTAATTGTTCAAAAATATTAAGAGTTGTTCCAGGAATTGCTCCTGAATCACTATCACTAGCAATACATTCCTTACTTACAGAATCTGAAATCAACAAATCGGTAGGTTCTTGGGGAACTAATCCCACACTTTCAATTAATAATTTTCCTTGCAAGGTTTTGGGATTTTTTCCATCAATTAAAACTGAACCTACTGTTGGCTCAAGGAGTCCAACTAGTTGAGAAAGAAGAGTTGATTTACCGGAACCATTTCGACCCATTAAGGCCACAATTTCTCCATCAGAAATATTTAAATCTATGTTTCTTAAGGCACGAATATTTCCATAATTAAAATTAAGGTTTTGTACATTAACTAGGTTTTTAACTGGTGTGTTAACCCTTGTTCTTGGTTTAGATTTCTCTAAACGAATTCTTAATTCATCAGCAAATTTTCGGGCATCACGAACTGTCAAAGGAAGTGGTGACCATCCTGCTGCTCGACCTAGTTCTACAACTGGGGGAGCAAGTTGTGAATTAGCAAAAACTTGAGCAGGTCTATCTGCATAAACTTCAGCATCTCTATCGACAACAATTACTCGATCTGCGTATTGCACAACTCTTTCTAATCTGTGTTCTGCTAACACCACAGTTAAACCAAGATCATGAACCAATCTTTGAATAGCTGCTAAAACTTCCTCGGCTGCACTTGGATCAAGTGCACTGGTTGGTTCATCTAAAACTAAAACTTTGGGATTAGTGGTTAATACTGAAGCAATTGCAACTCTTTGTCGTTGTCCACCAGAAAGAGTGGCAAGAGATCTATTTCTTAAATCCTCTAATCCCAAAAGATCTAGCACTTCTTCAACTCGTCTGCGCATTGTGCTTGGAGAAACTCCTAGTTGTTCCATTCCATAGGCAAGTTCATCTTCAACAAGATCTGTAACAAAAGATGCTCGAGGATCTTGTCTGACCACACCAACTAAATCTGCAAAATCACGAGGAGGAAATTCCTTGATGGATCGCCCATTAACTGAAACGTTGCCTGAGAAATCTCCACCAGTAAAACTTGGCACCAAACCATTAATTAATCCCAGCAGAGTTGATTTTCCTGAACCTGTTTTACCAACTACTAAGGCAAGTTCTCCTGCCGGAATAGTTAGATTGACATTTTCCAATATGGGAAAATTGGCACCACTGTATTTGAAGGTTACGTTCTCAAATTTAATCATGCAGCACTCTTTTGTAATTGATCATAAGAATTACTAAAAGAATTAAATCTTCTATTGCTTAAAGGTGGTTGAGGGGAGAAAACAATGGCCAAGGCTGCTACCCAAATACTAAGCAGTGTCACAAAATCAATGGAAGGAAAAACTAAAGGACTTGTGGTCGGGCTAAGCACTGAACTTTCAGTAAATCGCATGGAAACTAATCCAAAAAAAGCTGAGGTAATAACTAAAACTTCTGGGATTTGCCATTTGTCTGGACGATAATTTGTGCGGGAAGCATTTTTTCCCGCAAACCAAAGTGCGAAGAATGAAAGAGTTGTTCCAAAAAGAAGAGTAACTACACCAATATTTGATTGACTAAAAACACCTAACAAGCCGGCTAAGCCAAAAAATATTCCTAGTAATCCACCCAGCATTAATAAATTAGTAATTCTTTTTGTGGCTTGAGTCTGGTGAATTCTTCTGCCATAACCTCTTGAGTCCATGGCTGAAGCAAGCATTAATGCTCTTTCCATCGCACCTTCCAAAACAGGAACAAAACTTTTAGCCAGAGCTTTGATGCCTTTAGTTTTTCTACCACGCAAAAATTGTGCTTCACGAACCCTTTTGGCATCAAAGGCTAATTGGGGAGCAAAAGTTAAAGCCACCACTATTGATAAGCCAACTTCATATAGTGCTGCTGGAATAGATTTCAATAACCTGGTTGGAGAAGCTAAAGATTGAGCACCACCAATACAAATAAGAATTGTGGCAAGTCTTAAGCCTTCTTGAAAAGCAAAGTAAACAGTGTTTGCTTTTATCTCTCCACCCAGTTTTACACCAGCAAAAACGCTGGGTAAATCTATTTCAGGAAGAGTAAATAACAATGTGTCACCAAAAATATCTGGGGTAATTACCACTAGCGCCATTCGAATACTTATAACTAAAACTGCTGCAATAACAAAGCCTTTGATGGATCTAGACCATGGTGCATCACTTTTTCTAAATTTAACAACAAGTAAGACCACTGCAATTATTGAAAATAAAAATATTATGTTTCTGGTTCCTGCTGCCATTGCCGCTAAGAAAATTGCCCACAACCACCAAGCACCGGAATGTAAAAAGCGACGCTCAGTTAAGGACAATGGCTTATGCCATCTGCGGGGGGCAGATGGCATAAGAGCTTTATTTGATGGCAATTTAGTTATTTCGTTTGCGCATTTTTAGAACAACAGCAAATGCCACAGTCAAAACTGCTGCTAAACCAATCAATTGCAAGTTTCTATTACTTGGTGTTGATTCTTCTGTAGCAACTACATCCACAGTTGGTGTATCTTCAGCGGTTACAACTTTTGTTGGTTCTGAAGTTGTGGAAGCTATTTCTAGTCCACATTCTTCTTTTGGATAACCATTGATGCCGCAAACAAAACCATCTTTTGCTCTGACATCTAATCCTGTTGCAACTAAAGCATCAGCTGCGGTTTGTCCTTCAGAAAGATTTACACAACTAACAACATTTGGTGCAGGTGGAGTTTCACCTTCTGGTGCTGTTGCTTGATCGTTGTAGTCAACAACCACTGCAACTCTTAAAACTCCTGCTTGTTCAGAAGTATCTGGACAAAGTTGAGAAAATACTGCACTCTGACTTGGTGGCATTCCGTTATCTGCTCCAGTAATAGCAAATTTAAAACCGGTAACCATTTGATCAGTTACTTTTAATGTGCCAGCACCTTCATTAGCAAATGACCATGAATCATTTGTTGTTACCCAAAAAGTCCAATAACGATAATCAGCAGCGTTTGCTGGTGTTATTGAAAATAGGGAAGTGAAAATACTTGCAATGAAAATACTTGCGATACTTCTTTTTAATTGCTTCATTCGTTTCTCCTCATGCTTTTGGCCGTAGGTGAGCGAAATGAGCGAGGCTTAAGAATCTAAATCTAAATACAAAACCCTTTGCATCAAAAGATACAAAGGGAAGGTGGATCTAGAAAAACAATCCGGCCTGCCCCGTTTTCCTC
>DAIRXT010000028.1:0-9482 GCA_036819575.1 Candidatus Nanopelagicales bacterium
GATCGCCTCTGCGGCGTTCTTAAACATCAATAACCTCCTGATAGAACTTTCTTTTGGTTTCTAGAAGAGAGGGCACAACCTCGGGCCATCAATCTGTTAGTCCATAACCTACTAAAGGGGTGTATCGAGTTGGTGTCCCAATTGTTTCGGGCTTGTAACAAATTTTCACAACCACCTCCAGGCGCTAGTTCCTGTGGTGGGATTCTGGACCAGGGCTTAGATTTACATTGTGACTTTTAAGAGAATTCTGGCTTTAATTTTTGACTGGGCAGCAGCTATTTTCGTCGTGCAACTACTGCCAAATGCTCCGGCATATGCAACACAGTCAAACGCGCTTTGGACCTTAGTAATTTTTGCAACCCAAATAACACTTTTCACCTGGCTCGTTGGTGCATCTTTTGGACAAAAAATTGTGGGCTTAAAAGTTGTTGATAATGATCTAAATCAGAACCCAAATTTTGTTAAAAGCCTGATTCGAACAGTTCTTATTGTGCTGGTTATTCCGCCACTGCTCGCAGATGCAGAAGGTCGAGGCTTGCATGATCGTCTTGCTAAAACAAAAATAATTAACGTCTAGGAATTCTCATACCCTTAGGCATTGCACCTTTAGGTATTGGCAGAGCACTTGCTCCTGAGGCACCAAATCTATTTCTTAATTCTCTAGATTCAGCAGGAGAAATCTTTTTACCCATTTTCATTATTGTTTTGTTAAGTTTCTTAAAAGTTATTAACCCTTCACCGTTACCAACGATTAAGGAAGCAACTGGAATATCACCAGCAATTCTTTTAGCCTTAATTTTTTCACTTTCCAATAATTGAGCCACACGACTTGGAGATCCTTCACCAACTAAGACGATTCCTACAGGTCCAATAACTCTGTGCACAAGATCTTGATTTCTAGTCACAGCAACTGCTGGAGTTACAAACCAACCTTTTCTTAAAGTATTAAGCACAGCAGCAGCAGCACCAGGTTGTCCTTCAATTCGTGCATAAGCTGCCTTTTCAGCACGTTTACCAAAAACATAAACAGTGGCAAGCAAGCTTGTTGAAATTGCTAAAGAAGTTGTAATTAATTTAGAAAAAGTTGAGTCAAAAAGTAGTTGGGCAACTAATACAAGGGGAAGAGCAGTTCCAATTAAGGTGCCAAGAATTACCCAAGGAAGAGCTCTGTCAGATTTTCTGGTTATGGAATATGTTTGACCGATTTGCTTTAAGGTTTTAAATCTTTCTTTCTTAACTTTTGGTTCTTTATTCTTAGCCACTAATTATTCCCATTCTTTGCCTCGAGTGCTTGTTTGTACAGTCGACCTGCTCGGTAAGAAGATCTAACCAATGGTCCAGACATTACGCCAACGAAACCTAGTTCCTTGGCCAAGTCACCTAATTCTATAAATTCTTCAGGTTTTACCCAGCGAGCGATTGGATGATGAAGTGCTGAAGGTCTTAAATACTGGGTGATTGTGATCAAGTCACAACCTGCCGCAACCAAATCTTTCAAAGCAGTGACTATCTCGTCTTTTTCTTCACCCATTCCCAGAATCAAGTTTGATTTAGTAATCATGCCGGCTTCTTTTGCCAAGGTAATAACACCTAGAGATTTTTCATAATTAAAGGCCGGTCTAATTGATTTAAATATTCGAGGAACAGTTTCTAAGTTGTGAGCAAAAACTTCTGGTTTAGCATCAAAAACTTGTTGTAATAATTCTTTTTTCCCACTGAAATCTGGAGTTAAAATCTCAACACCACAACCAGGATTGTGTTTGTGAATTGCTTTAATTGTTTCGGAATATAACCAAGCACCTTCATCTTCTAGATCATCTCGAGTGACACCAGTAACCGTGGCATATTTCAAACCCATAGTTTTTACACTCAATGCAACTTTGTCTGGCTCAGTTCTATCTAGTGGATCTGGTTTGCCAGTATCAATAAGACAAAAGTCGCAACGTCTGGTGCAAGCTGAACCACCAATTAAAAATGTAGCTTCACGATCTTCCCAACATTCAAATATGTTTGGACATCCTGCTTCTTGACAAACTGTGTGCAAACCTTCTTTTTTAACCATTTCCCTTATTCGGGTGTACTCAGGTCCAGTTCTAAGTTTGGTTTTAATCCAGTCAGGTTTTTTCTCAATTGGAACTTCAGCATTACGTGCTTCAATGCGTAATAACTTTTTGCCTTCCGGATTCAATCCGGTCACAATTTCAGTTGTCATGACACTTCTACTTTAGAACGTTTTGAGACATTTCGCTTCAGCGCACCGTTTCTTATCTCTTGCTCAATCAGGGAAGCCACTTCAGCCACACTGACGTCTCTGCCCAGTTCCAGAGAAAGGGTTGTTACATCCGAATCAGCAATGCCGCAGGGAACAATTTTTCGAAAGGCATCAAGTGAGTTATTACAGTTCAAAGCAAAACCATGCATAGTTGCTTTTTTTGCAACCCTTATTCCAATAGCAGCAATTTTCTTGTCAAGAAAACCATTTCCTTTAACCCAAACTCCACTTCTACCTTCAATTTGGGTTGTCTCTAAACCAAATTTGGAACAAACATTCATAATTAACAATTCAAGTCTTCTGACATGAGCAACAACATCAACTGGATCATCTAATTTAATAATTGGATAGCAAACAATTTGTCCAGGTCCATGCCAGGTAATTCGTCCACCGCGATCTATGTCGAAAACGGGGGATGAATCTATTGGTCTATCTTCTGGTTTTGTTGATCTTCCGGCGGTGTAAACATTTTGGTGTTCTAGTAATACAACGGTATTTGGATGGTTTTCAGAAACTATTTTGTGATGTAGTTCTCTTTGTTGGTCCCAAGATTGCTTAAATTCAACATCCTTACCCCAGTTTTGGATGATAATTTCAGTTTCGGACATGTATTAATCGTATTAGCGAATGTCAAGAGATGCGATTTAGGTGCTCATGAATACACTGTTAATGAGAGCAAATCGGCGTCACCAACAAAGTGCACCTTGATTAAAAGCTAAATACAACTAGGAGTGAAATAAGTGAGTCCTGCTGCCAAGCCTAAACATAGTAAAAAAGCCGTCAAGAAAAGGACTGCTATACGTAAAGAAAAAGCCAAGAAAGTAAAGGCACCTAAGAAATTTACATTTTTAGCAGCCGTTGTTGTTTTGATTTGGTTAACTGTCACAGGTGTTGCAGGTCCATTATTTGGCAAACTTTCTGAAGTTCAAGAAAACGATAATTCAGCTTTTCTACCAACAACAGCAGAATCTTCACAGGTAAGTGAGCTTGCCACTCAGTTCACTTCATCAGATTCGCTACCAGCCTTAGTTGTGGTCACTGGTGATTTAACAAAAGAGAATCTTGCTAAAGCAAATGAATATGCAGCAGAAATAGGCGGGCTAAAAATCGTTGATGGTGATGGCAAATTAGTAAGGGATTATCTAGTTAATGGGGCTAAATCTATTCCTATTCCATCTGAGGATGGAAAAGCTCTCTTAATTAACGTTGACATTTCAAATAAAAAAATTGTCACCCCACTTCCTAATGGTGAACCTGCTCTTCCAGCAATTGTAGAAACATTGAGAGAAGCTGCAGCTGAAGTTGAAGGGCTTCAAATTAACGTCACAGGTGCTGGTGGAATTCTGGCAGATTTGTTTGGCGCCTTTGGATCAATTGACTCGACACTGTTAACAGCAACCTTAATTGTTGTTGCCTTAATTTTGATTGTTGTTTATAGAAGTCCACTGTTGTGGATCTTTCCATTACTTTCAGCTGTGATTGCCTTAACAATTTCTGGTTCAGTTGTTTATCTTCTTGCTAAAGAAGAAATAATCACCCTTAACGGTCAAGCTCAAGGTATTTTGTCTGTGCTTGTAATTGGAGCGGCAACGGATTACGGTTTGCTCTTAATTGCTCGTTACCGAGAAGAACTTCATTTGGTTGAATCAAGATTCACCGCAATGAGAAAAGCACTACGCGGAGTATTCGAACCAATTGTTGCATCAGGTGCAACAGTTTCAGCTGGTTTATTAGTTCTGCTTCTTTCAGAATTAGACGCCAATAGATCACTTGGTCCAGTTGGAGCAATTGGAGTTATTGGAGCAATTATTACTATGTTGACGTTGCTTCCAGCATTCTTAGTTATCTTTGGCAGATGGATTTTCTGGCCAAGAATTCCTCACTTTGATTCTAAAGATGAAAAACTTTCAGGAATCTGGTCAAAAGTTGCAAGATATGTTGACAAGAAAACAAAACGTGCTGGTTTAATCACTGGTATTGCATTGTTAATTTTTGCTGCTTATGGAACTCAACTTGATGCATCTGGGTTATCACAAACTGAAACCTTTGTAGGTAAACCTGATTCTGTAGTTGGTCAAGAAGTTTTAGGAAAACATTTCCCAGCAGGTGAAGGAAATCCTTCTTTCATAGTTGGTCCAGCTGCAAAAACTAAAGAATTACTTAAAGTAATAACTGACACCCCAGGTGTAGGAGAAGCTTTTCCTATTCCCGATGGACCAGTAATCCCAGGTCAACCACTTCCAAATCCAAAGATTGTTAAGAATCAGGTACTTATAAGGGCAACTTTGGAATATGCCGCTGACTCAGCTGAAGCCAAAAATACTGTGATTGAGTTAAGAAAAAATCTCGATTCAGTCAGCACAGATGCACTTGTTGGTGGATTTACTGCTGTGAACGAAGATATTGCCGAAGCAAATGCTCGAGATAATAGATTAATTATTCCAACAGTGTTGGTAATCATTTTCTTTATCTTGGCACTATTGCTAAGAAGCATTGTGGCACCGTTCATGTTGATTTCAACAGTGGTTTTGTCATTTGCTGCGACTTTGGGTGTATCTCAATTGGTCTTTGAGAATGTATTTAAATTCCCAGGATCAGACACCTCATTCCCACTGTTTGCATTCGTATTCCTAGTTGCTTTAGGAATCGATTACAACATCTTCTTAATGACAAGGGTTCGAGAAGAATCTAAGAAATTAGGAACTAGAGCAGGAACGCTAAAAGCCTTAACAGTTACTGGTGGAGTGATTACTTCAGCAGGAGTTGTGTTGGCAGCAACATTTGCAGTTTTGGGTGTGCTACCACTTGTGTTCTTAGCTCAACTTGGATTTGCTGTGGCCTTTGGTGTGCTACTTGACACCATTTTGGTCAGATCAATCTTGGTGCCATCATTAACCCTTGGTATTGGTAAGAAAATCTGGTGGCCAAGCAATTTAGCAAAAGGTAAAAATTAAGAAATAGTTCCAACGGCGAGGCGCAATTCCTGCACCTCGCCGTTTATTTTTTCTAATTTGTAAGCAGCTGGACCAGTCTTGGAATCTGATTTGATATCACTAATAACTTCAATTGGTTCTGTTTCTTTAAAAACAATTCCGGTGTGATCATCTGTTGCAAAAGCTATGTCAAAAGTTGCATCCTTAATTAAGGATTGCAGCAATGGTCTTCTTTGAACTTCAGAGTCGTAGTGAACACCATTTGCGTAGGGAAGAAGTGCTAAACCATTTTTAACCGGTTTTAATTCTGGACCGAAAGAATCTGTGGTGCCACCAATAAACCAACAAATTGAACCTGCGCTAACTCCTGAAAGAACAGTTCCATTTTCCCAAGCAGTTTTGAGAACCTCATCAACTTTATGAAGTTTCCATACGGCTAAAAGATTTGCTACAGATCCTCCACCAACCCAAACTAAATCAGCGTTTAGCAATCTTTTTTCAACGTCTTCATTTGGTTGTGGAAACAAAGAAAGGTGAGTTACATCAACACTTAGATCACTCATTGCTTCATATGAACGAGAAATATAAGAGGCATCATCACCAGTTGCAGTCATCATGAAACAAACTTTGGGACGTGATTTCTTAGTTAGTTCAAGTGCCTTAAGAAATGTAGCCCCTGGTCTCATCACACCCCAGCGCTTTGTTGTAACAAAACCACCGGAAGTGGCAACGATGTATTTTTCTTTACTCATAATCCCAAACTAACTTTAACCAATGTTGCCGCATTTGTTCCACTTAATAGTGCACCTTGGATTGAAGAGGTTGCTCGATGATCTCCTGCCACAAACAAATCATTGGTGATCTGGTTAGAGCTAATCAGTGAATATGGGGGAGTCATAGCTGGTAGTGCTTCTTTAATTTTGTATTCCTTAATTAGTTCCCAAGTTTGAGTATTCACACCAAAAATATGAGATAAGTGTTTTTTTACTGAAGATAAGTCAGAATTCTCATGTGGAGAAATAGCAGAAGCCGAAACTAATACTTCTCCAGCAGGTGCATAACTTGGTGCTGCATTTGACATAACAACAGCATTGGTTAGTGGCCCAGACTTTTGTCCATCAACAAAAAGAATAGGTTTGGCATCAATTAAGGAACTAACACTTTGGTCTGCTTTGAAATACCAAGTCGTGACCGTGTTCATTTTCTTTTTTTCAAGATTTAACCATGAAATTGCAGTAGATGGATCAGTTGCAACAACAATCTTATTTGCCTCTATAACCTCATCTTGGGTGAAAATTTTGTTTCCTTCAATTTTAATAACCTTGGTATTTAGTGAAATATTGTCTTTATTGATTGTTTTTGATAACTGATTTGAAATCTCTTGCATTCCTTGTGCTGGAACACTGGGAGTACCACGCAGAAATGTTTTTAAGACTACATCTAGAAATTTTCTTGAAGTTGCTAATTCTGACTCCAAAAATACCCCTTGCAAAAAGGGGCGAAAGAGTTTTTCTAGCAATGATCCCTTAACTCCTGATTTAGTTAAAGATTCCAAGGCTGAAATATCTTTAGTGGTTGCAATTTGAGCATCTGAAGTAATTAAGTACTTCAAAAAGTAACTAAGCAGTCCAAGCTGGCTTAGAGGATTTCCTGGCAAATCTTTAATAAGTCTTAAGCGAAAGGATTTATCTCTAAAGGGATCAACAACAATTCTTAGTCTTTTACCATCTCTAATGGCAACACCTGGGCAAAAAGGTTTTAAATCAAGACTTTGATAGTCAAGTAATCTTTTGCCTTCAGAGTAACTTGGGTTATATAACTGAAATCCTCGATCAAGTGTGAATCCATCAACATAATCTGATCTGACTCTTCCACCAACTCCATCAGTGGATTCAAAGATGTGAAAGTCTATTTTGTTCTTCTGTAATTCCTTGGCACAAGCAAGACCTGCTAAGCCTGCTCCAATAATGGCAACATTAACTTTCTTTGACATTAGTATTTAAGAGCAGAGTTTAAAGTACTTAAGATATCTGGTTGATTGAATTTAAAACCAGCAGCTTTTAATTTCGATGGTAAAACTCTGCTAGATCCTAAGGCTTCAACTGAAAATTCACCAAGAGCTATTTTTAAGGCAATTGCGGGTACGTGAAAAAAAGCTGGTCTGTTAACAACACTTGATAATGCTTTAGTGAATTCCAGGTTTGTTACAGGGTTAGGGTTAGTAAGGTTTACTCCACCGGTAAGTCTTACATCATCAATCAATTTAAATATCGCTCTTATTTCATCTTCCAAGGAAATATAGGACCAATATTGTTTTCCATTACCTAATTTTCCGCCTAAACCTAATCTGAATAAAGGTAAGACTTTTCTAAGCAATCCACCACGCTTACTCATCACTAAACCTGTGCGGGGATGAACTACGCGAATATTGTTATTTCTTACTCTTTGGGCTGCATATTCCCAGTTAAAAACCACATCAGATAAAAATCCTTCACCTAAGCTGGCATTTTCATCAACAGCTAAATCTCCAGTATCACCGTAATAACCCATTGCCGAACCTGAAACAAAAACTGAGGGGGGATTTCTTAAATTAACTATTGCATTGGCAATAGTTTCAGTAGTTTTTACTCTGCTGTTTAAAATTTCTTTCTTATATTTTTTAGTCCAGCGACGATCCCCAACACCAGCACCAGCTAAGTGAACTATGGCAGTGGATTTTTCGATGGCGTCTAAATCAAGGATTGCTCTGTTGGGATCCCATTGAACTTCACTTTTATCCTTAGGAGCTCTTCGAACTAGTTTTACAACTTCAATTTGATTTTTTTCAGCTTCTCTAACTAATGCAGAACCAATTAAACCGGAGGAACCGGTTATCACTAATTTCATATATTTCTATAAACCTAATTCAGATTCGAAATTAGCTTCTTCTAATTTAAGTTTCATTGAAGATAAGAATCTGGCAGCATCGGCTCCGTCAACAAGTCTGTGATCGTAGGTAAGCGCTAAATAGACCATTTGTCTAATAGCAATTTGATCATTTCCATCGCTACCTTTAACTACTACTGGTCTTTTAACTACAGCACCTGTTCCAAGAATTGCAACTTGTGGTTGATTAATGATTGGGGTATCAAACAAAGCCCCGCGACTTCCGGTGTTAGTTAGGGTGAAAGTTCCACCACTTAATTCATTTGGGGTTACTTTGTTGTCTCTTGTTCTGTTTGCAACATCTTGAATTTTTCTTGCTAGTCCAGCAATTGAAAGATCTCCTGCATCTCTAATGACAGGTACTAGTAATCCTCGTGGTGTATCTACGGCAACAGCTAAATGAATAGCGTCACTGTAGGTAATTTGTGAAGCGTCAGCTGAAATCGTGGCGTTTACTATTGGGAATTCTTTCAAGCATTCGACTGAAACTTTTGCAAAGAATGGAAGAAACGAAAGTTTTACACCTTCTCGAGCAACAAAAGATTCTTTTACTTTGTTACGTAAAGTAGCGATCTTAGTTACGTCAACTTCAACAACGCTGGTTAATTGTGCAGATATGTGAAGTGACTGAACCATTCTTTCAGCAATAATTCGTCTAAGTCTTGTTGTTTGTTCAATTCTTCCTCTAAGAGGTTGTTCAGTATCTGCAACAGGTTTTACTGCTGCAGCTGGTTGGCTAGATGTAGGAACTGGTTGAGCAGTTGCCACGGGAGCAGGCGCAACTGGAGTTGGTGTGCTGACAACTTGAGCTGGTGCTGGAGTTGAGCTTCCAGATGCATTCAAAATATCTTCTTTTTTAATTCTGCCGTTTGTACCGGTTCCAGTTACTTGGGATAAATCAATTCCTTTTTCTCTGGCAAGTTGTCTAACAATTGGCGTGGTGTATTTATCTTGTGCATTATTTGATGTTGCAAATACTTTTGGTGCTTCGACCACCGGTGCACTTGGTGGGGTGATAACTGTTTCAACTTTTGGTGCAGCAACAGGAGCTTGTACAACTGGTGCACTTGGGGTTGGTGCAACAACTTTTGGTGGTGTTCCAGCACTTGCGGATGTAGAAATAACTGCCAGCACAGCACCCACTGCTGCTACTTGGTCTTGAGCAACTTTAATTTCAGCAATTACCCCTGCTGCAGGAGAAGGAAGTTCAGTATCAACTTTGTCGGTTGAAATTTCAACGATTGCTTCATCTAATGAAACACTGTCGCCCACGTTTTTTAACCAGCGAGTAATTGTTCCTTCGGTAACTGATTCACCTAGTGCAGGAAGTAATACATTCACAGTTGCTGAAC
>DAIRXT010000029.1:0-9475 GCA_036819575.1 Candidatus Nanopelagicales bacterium
CAATCTCAATGGGATTGCCTGAAAAAGAATCTTGGAGATTAGCTTTTGGTTTAACTGTAACTCTTGTTTGGTTATACCTAGAAATGCTCAGACTATTTGCAATCCTTGCAGGACGTCGCGAGTAATTAAGACAAAATAAATAGCCTGGTCAATAAATGACCAGGCTATTTTTATTTAAGCATTAACAGGAAAAAAAACTCCGGTTCGTGCATGGCAGTCATAACCATTTGGATTCTTCTTTAAATATTTTTGGTGATACTCTTCTGCTTCAAAATAAACATGATCAGCAGCAGGAAGAATTTCTGTTGTTATGGAATTAAATCCTTCATTCTTGATTGCTTTTTCATAAATTTCTTTTGTTAACAAAGCTTCATTTTTTTGTTCTTCAGTGGTGTAAAAAATCGCACTTCGATATTGTGACCCGATGTCATTTCCTTGACGATTTCCTTGAGTTGGATCATGTATCGTCCAAAACATTTCTAGTAATTTTCTATAACTAACAACTGATTCTTCGAAAACAACTTTGACTGCTTCTGCATGACCTGTGGTGCCTGTGCAAACTAATTCATAACTTGGATTTTGTTTTGTTCCCCCCATGTATCCAACAGAAGTTTCACTAACACCTTCTGTTTGCCAAAATCTTCTTTCAGCACCCCAAAAGCAACCAAGAGCGAAATAAGCAGTTTGAGTCATTTTGATTCTCCTTACTTAAATTGTGCAACAAAAAGTGGATTTACGCCAATTAACTTTTTACTTCACCTTTTGGTTTTGTTTCAGGCATGAGCACAGAAAAGAACACAGCAACTAGAGAAACTGCGGCACCTGTCATAAATGCCCAACCAAAGCCCAAAGAATCAACTAAAGCTCCAGCAACTATTGGTCCAGCAATTGATCCAAAATCACTTGTCATTTGAAAAGCAGCAACAACAGGTCCACTTTTCTTTCCACCAGTTACATCCCCAATTACCGCAGCTGGTGCTGCACCCATGAAAGCTGCACCGATACCAGCAATTGCCATGGAAATTAAATAACCAGATGGAGTTTCAAAAGCAACCAGCACAAGGATGGAAATAAACAAAACAGATGTACCAAAAATCATTGAAGGTCTTCGACCTTTTATGTCTGTTGATTTTCCAGCATAGGAAAGAAATATTGCTTGAGTAACACTTGTTGCTAAGAAACCTAACCCAATTAATGAGGGACTTGATTTAAGTTCTTCCACAACAAATAGGGGAATAATTGAAGATCTAATTCCAAATGAAACAAATCCTGTTGCTAAATTAACAGACAATGCTGCAGTATAAGCCTTATTTTTTAAAGCATTAGTAAAAGATTTAAGAGAGGCTGAAACCTTTGACTTTTCTTTTATTTCCATATTTTCTTTATCGTGCGCATTCAAAAAGAAAGCTGAGGCAGCAGCTGCCAACAAAAGAGAAAAAGAATAAACAAAAAATGGGGCACGAAGTGAAATTGCAATAACAATTCCACCAACTGCAGGTCCTGCTAAACCTCCCACTAAAAACCCACCTTGAAAAGCAGCAGCAGCTCTACCCCTTTGATCTGGAGCCACAATTCTTAAGAGCAAAGTAAAAGCAGAAACTGTAAACATTGTGCTTCCTAAACCACCAGCGCCACGAAGTATTAATAGATAAGTGAAGTCTTCAGCTAATCCAGCAAAAAAACTTGAAACTGAAACAAGTAACAAGCCAACAGTTAAAATTATTCTTTCCCCAAAACGATTTACCCAAAGTCCTGCAATAGGGGCTGAGGCAAATCTCATAAATGCAAATACAGAAACAACGGAACTAGCAGCAAGTGCACTTACTCCAAAAGATCTGGCAAAAACAGGAATTGCAGGTGCGACTATTCCAAATCCAATTGCCACAAAAAAAGCAATTAAAGAAAGCACTGCTACTTCATTAGGAAGCCCTCGTAGCCAAGGATTATGTCGAATTAATCGACCAATTTTTTGAATTAACGTCACAATAAGTTCTAGCCTAACCGGTGTTAGTAGTTTAAACTGACTCAGATAGCCAGCTTCGTTTTAAGAAACAGGAGAAAGCAAATGTTCAAGAAACATCCTGTTTCTTTACAAGATATTCAAGAAGCTGCAAAAAGACTTGAAGGAATAATCCGACCTACTGTCATGGTTAATGCAGGTTGGCTGGAAAGACAAATTGGTAAACCAGTTCTCTTAAAACCAGAGAATTTGCAACGTGCTGGATCATTTAAAATTCGTGGTGCCTACAACTTGTTATCTCAACTTTCAGAAGCAGATAGAAAAAAAGGTGTAGTTGCTGCAAGTGCTGGAAATCATGCCCAAGGTGTAGCACTTGCTGCACAACTTTTAGGAATTAAATCAACTGTTTACATGCCAATTAGTGCATCAATTCCAAAAGTTGTTGCCACAAAAGGATATGGGGCCCAAGTTAAATTCGTGGGCGAAACATTAGATGTTGCTTTGATTGCTGCACAAGAAGACTGCCAAAAAAGTGGATCAATTTTCATTTCACCTTTTGATCATCCCCAAATTGTGGCAGGACAAGGAACTGTTGGCTTAGAGATATTGGAACAAATGCCAGAAGTTAAAACTGTTTTAGTTTGTACTGGTGGCGGGGGATTGCTTGCAGGAACAGCGCTGGCCATAAAAGAACAAAATCCAAATGTAAAAGTTATTGGTGTTCAAGCTGCAAATGCTGCAGCTTATCCAGATTCATTAAAACAGGGAAAACCAATTGCTTTAAAAGCAATGAACACAATTGCTGATGGAATTGCAGTTGGTAAACCTGGGGATGTTCCATTTGGAATTATTCAAGATTACGTAGACGACATAATTACTGTTACCGAGAGTGAACTCTCGATTGCAATTTTACAAACACTTGAACGAGGAAAACTACTAGTTGAACCAGGTGGAGCAGCTGGTGCTGCTGCATTCATTGCAAATCCAAGTGCTTTTGAAGGACCAGTTGCAATTGTTTTATCTGGTGGAAATATTGATCCATTTTTGTTAGAACGAATAATGCAAACAGGATTAGCTGCTGCAGGAAGATATTTAACTGTAAGAATTCGAATTAAAGACAAACCTGGATCTTTAGCAAAATTGCTAAGTGAAATTGGTTCAGCTGGAGCAAACATTATGGATGTTTTTCACTTAAGAACAGATCCAATGTTGGCATTAGATGAAGTTGCTGTGAATTTAACTATGGAAACTCGTGGACAAGAACACGAGAAAGACGTTTTGGCATGCATCAAGGCTTTAGGCCACGATGCGCAAGTTCAATAACCCTAGTAAAGTAGAAAAGCGCTTAAAGAATTTAGGAGTATTTTGTCAATCGCTATTGAAGCCACTAATTTAGTAAAAAAATATGGCGATGTTACTGCCCTTGATGGACTTAGTTTAAAAGTTGAACAAGGAAGTGTTTTTGGATTACTTGGACCAAACGGTGCTGGTAAAACAACAGCGGTTCGAGTTTTAACAACTCTTTTAGCACCAGATTCAGGTACTGCCACAGTTTCTGGTGTTGATGTAATAAATGATCCAGAACATGCTCGAGAAATTATTGGTCTTTCTGGACAAAATGCTTCAGTTGATGAGAATCTCACTGGTATTGAAAACTTAATAATGTTAGGAAGATTATTCAGACTTCCTAAAAAGGAAGCCATAACTAGAGCCCATGATCTATTAGAAAGATTTAATTTAACCGATGCAGCCAAAAGAATTGTTAAAACATATTCAGGTGGAATGCGCAGAAGACTAGATCTTGCAGCATCTTTGATTGCAAATCCAACTATTTTGTTTCTAGATGAACCAACCACAGGACTAGATCCAAGATCCAGATTAATGATGTGGGATGTAATTCAAGGACTTGTTTCAGAAGGAACAACAGTCTTATTAACCACTCAGTATTTAGAAGAAGCAGATCAATTAGCAGACAAAATTGCAGTGATAGATAAAGGAAAAGTAATTGCCCAAGGCACAGCTGATGAATTAAAAACTCAAGTTGGTGGGGAAAGAATCGATGTTGTTGTTGATCGATCCAAAGCAGAACAAGCCGCACAAGCCTTACAAAGTATGGCCAGTGGAAAAGTTGTTATTGAGGGTGAACATGTTCAAGCACCAGTTTCTGGTGGTGGAGTAAAAGTTGTTGAAGCAGTCAGAGCTCTTGATATTGCAAAAATTGAAATAAAGGAAATTCAACTTAGAAGACCAACTTTAGATGATGTATTTCTTTCTTTAACTGGACATCATGCCGAAGAAGTAAAAATTGAAGATGAAAATGTTCTAGTAAAGAAAGGTCGTCGCTAATGAACTCTCGTTCGATAACTGAAGAATACGCAAACAAGCACGGCAAGATTTACTGGTTATTTCACGATTCATCTGTTATTGCTTGGAGAAACTTACTAAGGTTTAAAAGAAATCCTGAAGTCTTATTTTTTGACGTTGTGCAACCTATTATTTTCATTTTGCTTTTTGCTTATGTTTTTGGTGGAGCAATTGATGTGGGCGATAGTTCTTACCGATCATTTCTAATCCCAGGAATTTTTGTGCAAACAATTGCTTTTGCAGGAGCATCAGCTGCAATTGGATTAAATGCCGATATGAATTCAGGAATTATTGATCGATTCAAATCATTGCCAATGAACACAACTGGTGTGCTACTTGGGCAAAATCTTGCTGAATTAGTAAGAAGTGTTATCACGTTATTTATTATGTCTTTAACCGGATTAGCAATTGGTTGGGAAATCAATGGTGGATTTCTAAATGCAATATTTGCTTATCTATTGTTGTTAGCTTTTGGTTTTTCAATGTCATGGATAGGAGCAAGCATCGGACTTTCTGTTTCCTCTCCACAAGTTGCCAGCACCGCAGGCTTTGCTTGGCTATTTCCTTTAACATTTTTGTCGAATGCATTTGTTCCCACAGAAACTTTGCCAACTTGGTTGAGATTTTTTGCTGAGTGGAATCCAATAACTTCAATTGTTGCTGCTGCTAGATATCTATTTGGTTATCCAATGGAAGTTGCAGCTGATGCACCGTTTTCATTACAACATCCAATTATCACCACAATTATTTGGCTAGTGGTAATTACTGCGGTATTTATGCCAATTGCTGCAAGAAAATTTAGAAAAGCAACCAGTCGTTAAGACTGATAGATTTCAACATTTTTAATTAATATTGAAATCTCTTTGCCATTAGGTAAAGCAAAAGATGAGTTGTCGCCCTGCTTCTTCCCAATTACAGCGTTACCAAGTGGTGAATCAGGTGAATAAACATCCATAGTTGCATGCACTGCTTCTTCACGAGAAACTAACCAAAATCTTTCTGAATCGCCATCACTAAATTCAACTGTGACAACATGACCAATTGCAATTGTTCCTGTATTACTTGGGGGAGTTCCGATTTGAGCATTTTCTAACATTTGTTTTAGTTGTCTAATTCTTGCTTCGTTTTTACCTTGCTCTTCTCGGGCAGCGTGGTAACCACCGTTTTCTTTTAAGTCGCCTTCTTCTCTGGCTAATTCAATTTTCTTAGTTATTTCAGAACGAAGTGGACCGGAGCGATCAACTAATTCAGCGCTAAGTCGGTCAAAGGATTCTTGGGTCAACCAAGTAGATGCAGTATTCATAGTCTCTAATGATACTTAGAACCCTGAATTAATTGCTGGGGGATCTTGCTGAGGTCTTTGTACATCAATTCCAAACTGGGGAGCAGGAAACAAAGATGATTTTGGATCATCATCACAGTTAATCACTTCAACAGTAAAAGCTTCAGAAGCAGTTTTTAAAACATAATTAACCTGTTTATAGGTTTTTCCATCTTGAGGAAATTCCACAATTGCATATCCAAGATCTGTCATAAAAAAATCTTGAGATCTAATCAAACACCAAACGTCCATATCAACTGGTCTGGTTATTTCAAAAATAACCTCAACATTGTTTTTATCTTTAACTTCCCAAGCCAATAATTTTTCACTTAAAGGTGGATTAATAACTCTAGAAATTCCTGTTGAAACAAAAGCTCCAATAACAACAATAAAAATTCCAGCAACAATTACTAGAAACCAAGGTTTACCTGGTTTGGGATATCGTTCCTGAATGTGTGGTGGCCATTGATCTCGATTAGTCGCCAAGTTATGTTCCTCGTAGAATTTGATTTGTAATTAAGACTTTACTGCCTAGTTTTGAAGGATAAAAATTGACGCAACTTCGCCTCTTAACGGTGCACGCTCACCCAGATGATGAAGCCAGTAAAGGTGCGGCCACTGTTGCTAAATATGTAGCTGAAGGTGTGGAAGTAATGATTGCCACTTGCACAGGGGGTGAAAGAGGAGATGTTTTAAATCCCAAACTAAAAAATCCTGAGAATGAAAAAGAACTCACCCAGATTAGAAAAAAAGAGATGGAAGAATCCATCAAAGTACTTGGAGCAAAACACACTTGGTTAGGTTTCCAAGATTCTGGTTGGCCAGATGGAGAACCAAAACCACCACTTCCTAAAGGATGTTTTGCTGATATCTCAATAGAAGAAGCAGCTAAACCACTGATAAAACTAATTAGAGAATTTAGACCTCAAGTCTTAATTACTTATGATGAAAACGGTGGCTACCCACACCCAGATCACATTCGCTGCCACGAAATAACAATGTTTGCTTATGAACATTCAGGAAGAGTTAATCGATTCCCCGAATTAGGTTTTGCTTTTCAGCCTAAGAAACTTTATTACCAAAGATCATTCAATTTAAAACAGATGAAAGCAATTGATGAAGCATTTAAGCAATTAGGAAAACCTAATCCTTATGCAGACTGGATAGATGAGAAAGATGATGACTCCCACAGAGTCACAACTCAAATTCAGTGCGCAGAGTATTTTGACAAACGAGATCAAGCCTTACTTGCTCATGCCACACAAGTTGATCCTGATGGTGACTGGTTTGCCCTACCCACTGAAATTGCCAAAAAGATTTGGCCAACTGAAGATTACGAATTAGCCATCACCCGTGTTGCCACTAAAACACCAGAAACTGATTTGTTCGCAGGATTAAGATAGATTAAGAACATGTTAACGAAAATCATTCTGTTTTTATCAGAAAATCCTGCCCCCGAAATTGATCCAGACAGAGTTAGACCAGGGGTTTTAGGTTTACTAACATTTCTTCTCTTAGGAATTGCTGTTGCTGTAATTGCTTACTTTTTGATTAGAAGTTTAAAAAAGACAGATAAAAGATTTAAAGAAGACATTTAAATTCTATTCAGGCCCTTTTGGGCCTCCCTTAATGCAACTTTATTCAATTTTGGATTTTCTCTTAAGAATATTTTCACAGCCCAAGCATCGATTTTAGTTAAATCCCTTAAAGCCCAACCAATTGCTTTACTGACAAAAAATTCAGAATTATTCACATGCTTTTGACAAAGCGAAATTACAAAATCTACGTCAGTGTTTTTCTTATGACCACGTTGATGTTGAATAGCAGCTCTAATTAGCCAAATGTTCTTTGAGTTAGACCAAAGTTTAATTATCTTTCTTGATTGAGGAAATTTAAGGGTAAGAGGGGAAATAACCTTGCTTCCTAAATTATCAACGCTATCCCACCAGGACTTGGAAGTTATTAAAACTTTAACTTTACTTAAAGTTACTAAAGTGCATACTTGGATAAATTTTCCAATTAAGTCAGCACCGGCGTATTGGTATTCCCGCTCAGGTAATTTCCATAGAGTGCTAGCTGCTAAAAGCAATTCAGATTCACTTGGAATTTCTAGATCTTGCCAGGCTTTTTTCTGAAGTTTATTTCTTTTTGGTGCACTTATTCCAAGAAAAGGAGATACGTTCTTCATGTAGTTGGCAGCGCCTCTAGCCACTGTTTTATTTCCAGCGTTTTGAAAAGCCATTTTCGTTTGACTAACTGCCTGATTCGCCCATTTACCCATAACATCATCTAGATTAGTGGAATGCCTCCAATTGGTGATGTGATTGCTTTTGCAATCGCATCTTTTCTAATCATCATCATCCCTGGACCAAGTGTTCTTTTCACGATCGGCAGAGGAATTTCCTATGGGAAAAAAGCTGCGCTAGTAAATGTTGCCGGAAATTCTGTGGGAATGTTTACCGGATCTTTGGCAGTAGCAATTGGTATTGGAACCTTTGTACAAAGCTCTGATATTGCTTATGCCCTAGTTGGAGTATTAGGTGGAGGTTACTTAGTTTATTTAGGTTATGACGCAGTAAAAACTAGAAAAGATGTTGCACAAGCTCTTGTAACTAAATCTGATCCAAAACCAACTGCACAATTGTTTAAACAAGGATTTGTGGTTGGATTCTTAAATCCAAAATCTTTAGTATTTTTTGCAGCAATTCTTCCCCAATTTGTGGACAGAAGCCAAGGACAAATTATTTTACAAATGATTTTTCTTGCCACAGTATTTTTTGTCATTGCAGTAATAAGTGATGGCACCTGGGGCATAGTTGCCGGCACGGCCAGAAATTGGTTAGCTGAAACCCCCAACCGAATCGAAAAGATAAGCGGGGCAGGTGGCTTAATCATCATTGCTTTGGGAGTAAGTGTCATCATTTCTGCCTTCAACCGTTAACTTAAACTTGGGCGAGTCTTACCTGACTAGACATTAAATTCCTCTAGCGTTATTTCATAACTTCTATATAACTGAAATAACGTGTGGGGAGTGTTTAAGTGTCAGCTGCTCGCAGGGCCGAACCAAACATTCGCACCTTCGTGCTCGACACTTCAGTATTACTTTCTGATCCAAAAGCAATGTATCGCTTTGCAGAACACGAAGTTGTAATTCCTTTAATTGTTGTTGCAGAACTTGAAGCCAAAAGAACACATCCTGAACTTGGATTTTTTGCCAGAGCTGCTCTTCGTCAATTAGACGAAATGAGAGTTGAACACGGTCGCCTTGATTTGCCTATGAAAGTTAATGAAGACGGTGGCGAACTAAGTGTTGATATGTCACATGCAGATCCTTCCCTTTTGCCAACAGCTTTTCTACCCCTTGATAACGATGGCAAAATTCTTGCTTGCGCCAAACTTTTATCAACTCAAGGTGCTGATGTTTACGTGGTAAGTAAAGACTTACCAATGCGTGTGAAAGCATCTGCCCTTGGTTTATCAGCCCAGGAATATCGTGCTGAATTTGTTACATCATCTGGTTGGACAGGTATTAGTGAAATCAAATTAGAAGATAACCAAGTTGATGATCTTTACTCAAATGGATTGATTGATCACGACTTAGCAAGAGAACTACCTTGTCACACAGGATTAATTCTTACCTCCTCAAAAGGAAGTGCTCTGGGAAGAGTCACCACAGATAAGAGAATCAAACTTGTCCGAGGAGATATTGATGCATTTGGTATTCATGGAAGAAGTGCTGAACAACGATTAGCACTTGATTTATTACTTGATGAAGAAATTGGAATTGTTTCACTGGGGGGAAGAGCTGGAACTGGTAAAAGTGCGCTAGC
>DAIRXT010000030.1:0-8257 GCA_036819575.1 Candidatus Nanopelagicales bacterium
GGTAATCTCTATTTATGGCTACTAGCACGCCGGCACGCTCGCGTGCCCGCAATCAAAAATCATCACGTAGATCTCGTGGTGGCACCATGGTGCTTTTTTTCGGTCGAATTCTTTCACTCATTGCAATGGCTTGGTCAGTAGTAGCAAAAGTTTTTGGGGCAATTGCTCGCGCCATTGGTCATGGCGCTCAAGAAATAGATCAGAAACAAAGAAGAGATGGTTTAGGACTATTACTTTTAGCTTTAGCAATCATTGTGGCGGCGCAAAGCTGGTTTGACACACAAACTGTTGTAACTAATTATTCGCAATTAATTATTAGTGGAGCAGTTGGTGCTTTAACAATATTTCTTCCTGTTGTTTTAGTTTATTCCGCCTGGCAAACATTTAGAAATCCTGCCAAAAAAGGTGATGTGCCAAGAATATTTATTGGTGTCACAGCCATTTTGATTGGCGTTGCAGGTTTGTGGCATTTATTTATGGGCACACCTACTCCAGGTGATGGCGTAGCAGCCATGCAATCAGGAGCGGGATGGTTGGGCTGGATAGTTGCAACACCTTTAGCTGGCTTAACAAATGGTTTCATCGCCATGTTGCTACTTATATTGTTTGGTTTTTTCGGAACCTTAATCACGACAAAGACACCGGTAACAGCTGTTGGAACAAAGATAAAGAATGTAGTTGGATTCATTTCCCTTGGTGGAAGACGAAGAGATACTGAAGAAGAAGTTGATGATCTTGACCAAGAATTAGACATGTTCACCTCATCTGATTATGAGGAAAATGAATTTGAAGATGGATTAATTGATGAGACTTATGAAGAAGATGAAGAAGTTGTCAAAAAGGGAAATGTTTTAACTCGATGGATGACTCGCTGGTCTAAAAAAGAAGAAATAACTGAGGATGAAGATTTATTAGTTGATGATGTTCCATTTGCTGCTTCTCCAGTCATCACAGATAGTGGGGAAGAATTCGATATGGATTCAACTCAGCCTATTCCAGTAATTAACTCAGTTGATTCAACTCAACCAATTCAGATAATTAAAGATAATGTTGTTCATCTCAAACCAACAGTTAAACCGGTTGCCAAACAAATGGCTTTGAAAGCTGAAAAAAATTACAAACTTCCACCACTATCAAGTCTTAAACCTGGTCCCGTCCCAAAAACAAGAAGCAAAATAAATGATGGGGTAGTGGATTCTTTAACTAAGGTTTTCTCACAATTTGATATAGATGCCACAGTTACAGGCTTTTCTCGTGGGCCAACTGTCACAAGATATGAAGTTGAACTTGGACCTGCAGTAAAAGTTGAAAGAGTAACAGCCTTAAGTAAAAACATTGCCTATGCCGTAGCAAGTGCTGATGTGAGAATTCTTTCTCCGATACCTGGAAAATCAGCTATTGGTGTAGAAATTCCAAATCAAGATCGTGAATTAGTGGCCTTAGCTGATTTATTAAGTTCCCCCGTTGCAACTGAAGAAAGACACCCGTTAGTAGTTGGTTTAGGTAAAGATGTTGAAGGTGCAGTAATTTGTGCCAACCTGGCAAAGATGCCACACATTTTAGTTGCTGGTGCAACTGGTGCTGGTAAATCTTCCTGCATAAACGCATTAGTGACATCAATTTTGATGCGCTCAACCCCTGATGAAGCAAAACTTATTTTGATTGACCCTAAACGAGTTGAATTAGCAGCTTATGCAGGTGTGCCACATTTAATAACTCCAATTGTGACAAACCCTAAAAAAGCAGCAGAAGTTTTGCAATGGGTTGTTAAAGAAATGGAAGTAAGATACGACGCTCTACATGCTCATGGTTTTAGACACATCGATGATTACAACAAAGCTGTTAAGGCTGGAAAAGTAAGTTCAATTGGTGATAAACCAAATCCTGAACCATATCCATATTTGTTAGTGGTAGTAGATGAGTTAGCAGATTTAATGATGGTGGCACCAAGAGATGTAGAAGATGCCATTGTGCGCATCACTCAGTTAGCAAGAGCTGCAGGAATTCATTTAGTAATCGCAACCCAGCGTCCAAGTGTTGATGTTGTTACAGGTTTGATCAAAGCAAATGTGCCAAGCAGGTTAGCTTTTGCTACCGCAAGTTTGGCTGATTCCCGAGTTATTTTGGATCAAGCAGGTGCTGAAAAATTGGTTGGTCAAGGAGATGGATTATTCCTACCAATGGGTGCTTCTAAACCAACACGAATTCAAGGTGCGTTTATTTCTGAAACCGAGATAAGAGCAATTGTTTCTCATTGGACTAATCAAGCAGAACCTGAATATCGAGACGATGTACTGCACGCGAATCCAACCAGATCAAATGTAGAAAATGATATTGGTGATGATCTTGATTTATTGCTTTCTGCAGCTGAGTTAGTTATCTCAACCCAATTGGGTTCAACATCAATGTTGCAAAGAAAATTGAGAGTGGGCTTTGCCAAAGCGGGCAGATTAATTGATTTGATGGAAGAACGAGGCATTGTGGGACCAAGTGAAGGTTCTAAGGCTAGAGAGGTTTTAGTTAAACCAGATGAACTAGTTGAGACTTTGTCATCTCTGCGCGGGGAAGTTCACGCTTAATTCATCTAGGCCCCTTGCCCCAAGGGAATTCAAGGGTATACCCTAATGGAGTCACTCTAATCACAGAAATACCACTTATTCGGTAAAACGAACATAGGTGATACCCTTTTGTGGTTCGAGAATCGTGTCATAAGGGAGGTGCTAAATGCAGGATTCAATTGGTAATCGTTTGCGCTTTGCTCGCGAAGCAAAGGGAATGACCGTTTCTGAGTTGAGTGCCAAAGTTCGTGTTAGAGAAGTTTTGATTAAACATATTGAAAAAGATGAATTTGAAAAAGTTGGCGCAGATGTTTATGTGCGCGGACACATCCGTGCCATGGCACAATCTTTGGATTTAAATCCAGATGAATTAATGGCTCTATATCCAGCTTCTGGAGTTGGTGAGTCCCCTTTTGATCAACCGGTGCTTGCACCGGAACCTGAAACATTAGAAGTAGCTTCAATTGTTTTTAATCAACAAAATAAATCTTCCCAATTTTCTGGCAGTTTCTTTAAACCCTTAGAAAATATTCGTGCCAGATCAGGCACAAACTGGTCTCTAATTATGGCTTCAACCTTGGGTGTCATTACTTTGATCGCCATAGGTTCAGTAGTGGTATCAACATTTAACTCTCCTACAAATGTTGTAGCCGAAGAAACAGTTAGCCCAACTCCTACTCCAACACCTGCTGCTACAAAAGAAGCTGAAGATCTCACAGCAAATGTTCCAGCACCTGGGGTAGATGTATTACTAAAAGCTGAAGGAAACAGCAGCTGGGTTAGAGCAACAGATGTTAACGATGTTGAACTTTTTGAAGGAATAATTAGAGAAGGTCGAGAACAAAGAGTAGGTAGCGTTGAAGGTGTAAAACTTTTAATGGGTAACGCTGGAGCAATTACTTTGACCGTTAATGGACAAGTTTTAGGTAAAGCAGGTGGCAACGGGGAAGTTGTCAGAGTTGAGTTTGGACCAGAAGGTCCAGTTCAGTAATTTCTTTAGGGATGCATATACCTGGCGGTAGCATCCCTGAAGTAGTTTCTTTAGGCTGTAATCATAATGTCAACTCGTGTAGCGATCGTTACTTTAGGTTGTGCTCGTAATGAAGTTGATAGTGAAGAATTAGCTGCTCGATTATCAAAAGATGGAATTGAATTAGTAACAGAACCAAGTGATGCCGATGCAGTATTTGTTAATACTTGCGGATTTATTGAAGCGGCCAAGAAAGACAGTATTGACACTTTGTTAGCTGCAAATGATTTAAAACAAAACAGCAATGTTAAAGCTGTTTTAGCTGTTGGGTGCATGGCTGAAAGATATGGAAACGAACTAGAAAAAGCACTTCCTGAAGCAGATGCAATATTAGGTTTTGATGATTACGATCACATCACAGCTAAACTAAATGAAGTTTTAAGTGGCAATAGACCTAAAGCACCGGTTCCTCAAGATAGAAGACTACTTTTACCAATTTCCCCAACTGCAAGAAGTGAACAAAAAATTGCTCAACCACTTAATCGTTTCAGATTAGACAACAAACCAACAGCACCATTAAAACTTGCTTCAGGTTGTGATCGACGTTGCACATTTTGTGCCATACCAAGGTTTAGAGGTTCATATCTTTCCCGTCGACCTTCAGAAATTTTGGAGGAAGCAGCGTGGTTAGGGCAAGAAGGTGTTAAGGAACTATTTTTGGTTAGTGAAAACACCACCAGTTATGGCAAAGATTTGGGAGATATCAGACTGCTAGAAACCTTGTTACCTGAGATTTCAAAGATAAACAGTATTGATTGGATTCGCTTGTCTTATTTGCAACCTGCTGAAATGAGACCTAGTTTGATTGAGGCAATTGTCAAAACAGAAAAAGTTGTGCCTTATTTTGATTTATCATTTCAACACGCTCACCCTGATGTCTTAAGAAGAATGAAAAGATTTGGCGGGACTAAAGACTTTCTAACGTTGATTTCCAACATCAGAAAACTAAGTCCAAATGCTGGAATTAGAAGTAATTTTATCGTTGGTTTTCCAGGTGAAACTGAAAAAGAATTCGAGGAAGTAAAAATCTTCTTAGAACAAGCCCAACTTGATGCGATTGGAATTTTTGGTTACTCGGTAGAAGATGGAACTGAGGCAGCAGGTTTTAAGGATGCTTTAAGTCAAGAAGTTGTTGATCAAAGAGTTAATGAATTAAATTCCATTGCCGAAGAGCTGATGTCACAAAAAGCACACAGCCGAATTAATTCTGAGGTAGAGGTGTTAGTCGAAGCAAACGACGAAGATGGGGTAACTGGACGAATTAGAGAGCAGGGACCAGAAGTTGATGGCATTACGACAATTTTGGACAGTTTTGCAAGTGTGGGTGAATTAGTAAAAGCAGTTGTTGTAGGTAGCGTAGGAGCAGACCTGGAGGTGAAGACAAAATAGAGCGCCCAGTTTTGAAACCTGCTGTGCCAGATCGCGTTGCAGATCCAGTTTCAGCGGTTAGTGCAATAAATGTGCCAAATTTTCTTACCACCATCAGAATCATTGTGGTACCAATACTTGCTTGGCTTTTATTCAAAGAAGACGCAGCTTCAGATTCTAATCGGTTAATTGCTGGTGTTTTGTTCATAATTGCTGCCTTAACAGATATTGCTGATGGCACTATTGCTCGAAGATGGAATTTGATTACCAATTTTGGCAAGATCTTTGATCCAATTGCAGACAAAGCCTTAATCGGTGTTGCATTAGTTGGATTGTCTTATTTGAATTTACTTGACTGGTGGTTTACTTGGGTAATTTTGGCAAGAGAACTTTTTGTCACATTTTTAAGATTCTGGGTAATTAACAAGGGAGTAATTCCTGCCAGTAGGGGAGGAAAGTTAAAAACGATTATGCAAATCATTGCAATAAGTTTTTATCTCCTACCACTTCCTGAAACTGTCTCACTGTTAGCTGAAGTCTTAATGTATGTTGCTGTGATCCTGACACTTGCAACAGCTGTTGATTACATTATGAAAGCAATTATTACTGATCGAGATGAAATAGTTGCCAAGTAATTTAGCACTCGAAGTTGTTGAGAAACTAAAACAAAAAAAATTAACAATATCTAGTGCTGAATCCCTAACAGGGGGATTGGTCGGAGTAAGTCTTTCTTCTATAAGTGGTGCATCTGAAGTTTTCAAAGGTTCTGTGGTTGCTTATACCGACGAGATAAAAATTAATGTTTTGAATGTTGATTCTCAAGTGATTAAGCAATTCACCAGCATTTCAGAACAAGTAGCACTACTGATGGCCCAAAATGTAAGAAAATTAATGAATTCAGATATCGGTATTGCCACCACAGGTGTGGCAGGACCAAATCCAAGTGCAGGTTTTGAGCCAGGAATAGTATTTGTGGCCTTCTCAAGTGATGACCACAATATGTGCCAAAAGTTGGAATTATCTGGTAGTCGAGCTGATATTTGTGGGCAAAGTGTTGAGAAAATATTGCAACTAACCTTGAGTCGGCTCGTGTGAATAACAGGGCATTACTTAAAGAGATGGGCTAAAATAGAGCAATGATTGTTTTGCGAAAAGTGCTCGGTGACCAGTTGCGTCTGCATCGCAATGCCCAAAAAAGATCATTACGAGATATTTCAAAATCTGCACGTGTTTCTTTAGGTTACTTAAGCGAAGTTGAACGTGGCCAAAAGGAAGCTTCTTCTGAATTACTTGGCGCAATTTGTGGGGCACTGAATTTACCTCTTTCAAAACTAATGTTTGATGTAACAAAGGCTGTTGCCAAAATTGAAAATAACCCAACTGGGGTAACAGTTTTACCTGTTGTTAAAAAATCAGATTCTGCAGCTGCTTAACTTTTATAATTTAATACTTTAATCAATCTTGCTCGGTTGTATCTTTGAATAATTAAACACGGAAAATTCACCACGTGAGCAAATACTAAGTTAAAAACTATTGCCCATAAAGGATTAAAAGCAGTTGTGAAAATCCAACCTGCAGTCATAACCCAGTGTGCTAGTTCTGCTCTGCGAGTCTCTCTGATGAAGAGTTTGATCTGATCACTTTGGGCATCTGCCACAGTTCTTTTCTCAAAGCCATCCCCAAAATAGCCACCCAGCTCAGGAACCCTATCTTTCCATTTATCAATTTTTAGATACTTTTTAAACCAAGTTCCATCTTTTTCAAATTCAAATAAAGATGTGAAGAGATAATCTTTTTCTAAGAATTTATCCTTGATTTTGGTGACCAAATATCCCACAATGAAAAACCACAGCACCCAAGTCCCAATGTTTAGAAGCATGAATTTAATGAAATCTCTCATTTTAAACCTTTTTTAGCGTCTAAGAAACGATCTTTCCAAATTACTTTACCTCTCCAGGTAAGGGTTACTGAATAGAAAAAAACCAGCAAAAAATAAAGAACCATAAATGGATACAAGATCAAGTAAAAGTTAAAGTTTCCTAGTTTTCTGATAAACCACCAGAATTGAATACCAAAACCTATTGTTAAAGCATATTGATAAAAAGAGGGGGCAACACCAGTTTGGGTCCAGGCTAAAAAGGCAAACGGTAGCTCCCACGCGGCTGCTACAAGACCACTAAACCAAGTAAAAAGCAAAATAAATCTGGTTTTGCTAATTCCAACTGAGCCTGCTGCAATATTTTTAGTAAAGCCTTGAGTTAAGGACTTTAAACCAGATGGATACATTTGAAATGAAACATCTTTGTTTCCAATAAAAGTATTTACATTTAAATCATTTTCTTGAAAAAGTAAACCTAAAGCTCGATCTTCCAATAATTGGTTTTTTACTTTACTTATGCCACCAATTTTTTCTAAATCTTGTCTTTTAAGCATCATGACCGGTCCAAAAGCTAAACCGTTTCTTTCTCCCAGCCTTGCTCCAATTGCACCTATGAGATTAAAGACCGAAGCAAATCTTTCATAAAGTGATTTCATTTCATGAAAGGGCTGAACTGAAATTAGTCCTCCTGAGTTGTTTAATTCACTTATCAGTTTTCCAATGAGTTCTGGTTTTGGTTTAGTGTCAGCGTCCAAGAAAAGTAAAATTGGTGAAATCGTGTTTTCCACACCTTGGTGTAGGGCATAAGTCTTGCCAGTCCAATCAGGTGGCAACATTTGCCCCGTGATGACTTTTACTCCAAATGATTTTGCAATTTCGCTAGTTTGATCCGTGGAATGATCATCAATCACTAAAACTTCAGCTGGCTTAACTAAAGACTGGTTTAGGCAGGTGAGTAACTCTGCGATGGTTGTTTCTTCATTTCGAGCAGGAATAATCACTGCCACATCTTGATTCAAAGATGAGCTAGGCAGGCTACGAAGTTTTGGTTGAATAAACCAGCCCAAGATCCAGCGCAGCAAAAGAGTAAAACCATAGAAATCCATGATGAATGTGATTCTTTCAGTAAGACGTTACGTCTAAATTGGGCAGTGTTATGTGGATTACTGAATTAAGACGTCGACTCAAAGAGCACTTTGGGGAAGAGTACGCAGCTTCCTGGGCGAAGGACTTTGTGCTGCCTGAGCTGGGTGGAGTAAGTGTTGATGATGCTTTGAAACTGGGCTTTGATGCTCAAACTGTGTGGAAAGCAGTGGTTGACAACCAGGGTTTAGGACCCTCGGCGCGTTGAACGGCGTGTCTGATAGTCTTCGAACACCTGTTCGAGTAATGTCCACAGGTAAGAGATGTCCCCAACCTCTA
>DAIRXT010000031.1:0-7864 GCA_036819575.1 Candidatus Nanopelagicales bacterium
TTTGTTTTGCCAAGAATTACAATTCCTGCATTCTTTAAATTCTTAACTACTGTTGAATCATAAGGTGGAATCCAACCTTCTAATATTTTTGATCCACAAGTTGTTGGTATTCCTTTTTGCGTCAAAACATCTTTGAGTGCTAATGGAACTCCAGCTAAAGCAGAAACTTTTTTGTTTTCTTTCCTATTTTTGTCTACTTCTTCTGCTTGTTTTAGTGCTCCAGCGTTATCAACGTGTAAGAAAGATTGAACTGATTTATCTAATGAATTGATTCGATCTAGGTGTGCTTTTGTAACTTCAACAGCACTAACTGATCCTTTAGTTAATTCACCACTTAATTCAACTGCACTTAGTTTTGTTAAATCTGACATTTATTCCTCATCCAGAATGCGAGGAACTCTAAATCGATCATCTTCTGTGGCAGGAGCAGAACGAAGAATTTCATCTCTACTTAATGATTCTTTTGTAACATCTTCACGAAATACGTTTACTAATCCTGTGGCATGAGACATTGGTTTGACATCTTTTGTAGAGACTTCGCCCACTTTGGCCACGGATTCTAAAATAATTTCTAATTGTTTGGCGTACTCATCTAATTCAGATTCTGGAAGGTCAAGCCGGGCAAGTTCAGCTAATTTGGCAACTTCTTCACGGGTTATTCTCGACACGATTTATATCTTAATCTTTAGTCAGTTGTTGCAAGTTTCAGTGCTTGCGCAATGCCTTGATTAAGCAAGACATCGAAATTTTCTGCATCAAGTTTAGGAATTCCTAATGAAACAGCCTTGGAGTATTTACTTCCGTCTGCTCGGCCATAAACCAACATGGTCGTATTTTTGCTGACTGATCCAGAAACTTTTCCGCCTCTTTCTAAGACCGCATTTGTGGCGCCATCTCGGGAATAATTTGGAACTGATCCAGTTATTACAAAATTCATATCCTTTAACGGTTGAGGACCAGTTACTTCATCATCCTTAATTCTTACCCCAGCTCTAGCCCATTTGCCAACAATTTCTTTGTGCCACTCTTCGCTAAACCATTCTTTAACAGCAATACCAATTACTTCTCCAACACCATTTACTTCAGAAAGCTCTGCAAGAGGTGCATTAGCAATATTTTCCAAAGATTTAAATTCTCTAGCTAAAGCTTGTGCAGCTGTTGGACCAACGTGGCGAATAGAAAGAGCCACCAACACTCTCCATAATGGTCGAGTTTTTGCTGCATTGAGTTGCGAAAGTAACTCTTCCCCATTTTTATTTAGTACTCTGCCAGATTCACCTTTACCAGGAGCTCTTGTGAAATATTCACTAACTGTTAGATCTTTTTCATTTAGATTAAATAGGTTTCCTTCATCTTTTAATATTTTGTCGTTAAGAAGAGCTGCAGCTGATTTTGCACCCAAGCCTTCAATGTCCATGGCGCCACGTGAGCCAACATGGAAAAGTCTTTCTCTTAATTGAGCCGGACAGCTTTGAGCATTTGAACAACGTAAATCAACATCACCGTCTTTTGCTGGTGCAAGTTTGGTTCCACATTCTGGACATTTAAGTGGCATTTCAAATTTCTTTTCACTGCCATCACGAAGTTCCACAACTGGTCCAACGATTTCAGGAATTACATCTCCTGCTTTTCTCAAATAAACAGTGTCCCCAATTAAGACACCTTTTCTAACAATTTCTTGTTGGTTATGAAGTGTTGCCATTGAGACAGTTGAACCTGCAACTTTTATTGGTTGCATAACAGCAAATGGAGTTACCCGACCAGTTCTGCCCACATTAACTTCAATGTCAAGTAATTTTGTACGCACAACTTCAGGTGGATATTTATAGGCCACTGCCCATCGTGGAGTTCTTGAAGTTGCACCCAAATTCTTTTGGGCATTAATGTCATTGACCTTAACAACTACACCATCTATTTCGTGACTTAATTCTCTTCTCTTATTTCCAAATTCTTCAATAAAGCTAATTACACTTTTTAGATCTTTTGTTACTTTAGTTGTGGTAGCAACAGGTAAACCAAGATTTCCTAATGTTTTATAAGCCTCATCTTGAGTCTTAAATTCAAATCCTTCCAGTGCTCCAATTCCGTGAACCACAAGTTTTAGTCTTGATAGAGATGCGGTGGAGCGATTAAATTCAGATTTTAGCTTTTCAATTCGAGCATCAGGTTTTTTCTCACTTATTGCTAAAGCTAATTCTTCTTCACGTTTATCAACACGTTGCCTAATTGTTCCGGCTGCTGCGTTTCGAGGATTGGCAAAAGGTGTTCTACCTAAATCCATTACCTCATTGTTCAATGAATCAAAATCTTTTAAATCGAAATAAACTTCGCCTCGAACTTCAATGACACTTGGAATCTTGGCACCTTGACTTGCTTTAAGTGATCTTGGAATTGTGGGAATAAATTGGGTGTTATAGGTGACATCTTCTCCAACTCGACCATCTCCTCTTGTTGCTACTCGTGAAAGATTTCCATCTAAATACAAAAGATTTAGTGCTAAACCATCTACTTTTAATTCACAAATAGTTTCAGGTAACGAACTTGTGCTCTTACTAACTCTGTTAGCCCATTCTTCTAATTCCTCAACATCGAAAACATCTTCCAAACTCATCATGCGCACTCGGTGTTCGACTGGTTCAAATAATTCTGAGGCAACTCCACCAACTGATTGAGTGGGTGAATCTTGGGTTGCTAATTCAGGATATTTTTGTTCAAGTTGTTCTAATTCTTTGAAAGCCTTGTCATACTCATCATCTGAAATTGTGGGTGAATCAAGCACGTAATACTTACGCCTTGCTTCTTCGATTATTTCAACAAGTTCAGTCCAACGATTTTTTGATGAGTCAGGAATTGATTTAGCCATTTGAGATGAATTTAATTAACTACGAGTAGTTGTGACAACAGTGCCACTACCTATTACTCGAGTGTTGTCATAAAGAGCAATAGTTTGGCCTGGAGCTAATCCTTGCAACGGCTCTAAGAATTCCACAGTTAAATTGCCATCTTTATGAAAAGCTGTGGCTTTTAGATCAGCAGAGTGTGCTCTTACTTGAGCGCTACATTCAAATTGCGATGCAGGTGTTGGTCCACACCAAATCAGATTTGTTGCAGTGACCACATCTACTCGAAGCATTGTTGGTATGCCAACTAATACAGTTTTGGTTTTAATATCTGTACCCACCACATATCGAGGAGATCTATCATCGCGTGGTTTTCCTAATTTCAATCCTTTACGTTGACCAACCGTAAATTCAAAAACGCCATTGTGTTTTCCTATTTCTTCACCAGTTTCAGCATCAACAATTTTTCCTGGATCTTGGCCAAGTTTGTTGTGTAAAAATCCTGCTGTATCACCATCTGGAATAAAACAGATGTCATGAGAATCAGGTTTCGAAGCAGTAATCAATCCTCGTTCTTCAGCTTCTTTTCTAATTTCTGGTTTTGTAGAATTTCCTAAAGGCAAAATTGTGTGTGAAAGTTGTTCTTGATTAAGAACACTTAACACATATGACTGATCTTTTTTATCATCAATTGCCCTATGAAGAGTTGGGCCATTTTCTGTTTCAACGATTTGAGCGTAATGACCAGTTGCAACTGCATCAAAGCCTAAAGCTAAAGATCTTTCTAAAACGGCTTGAAATTTAATTTTTTCATTGCATCTAACACAAGGATTCGGAGTTCTTCCTTCAGCATATTCTGCAATAAAGTTTTCAATTACTTCTCTTTGAAATTCTTCACTAACATCCCAAATATAAAAAGGAATCCCTAAGCGATCAGCAACACGTCTTGCATCTCGTGCATCATCAAGTGTGCAGCAACCTTTGCCACCAGCATGTCCTTTTACTTTTGCTAGGGCTAAATGAATTCCAACAACGTCATAACCTTGATCAACTAATCGAGCTGCTGCAACGGAAGAATCAACTCCTCCACTCATTGCTGCAACTACGCGCTTACTCATTTCTTAACCGCTGGCTTTCCTGCCCGTTTAGCTCTTTCCACAATCGCAGGAAGTACTTGCATAACCGCATCAACATCATCAGGAGTTGAAGTTGAACCAAATGAAAATCTCAAAGATGCTCTGGCAGTAGCTTCATCTCTTCCCATTGCTAATAAAACATGTGAAGGTTGAGGAATTCCAGCTGAACAAGCAGAACCTGTTGAGCATTCGATTCCTTGTGCATCCAGCAACATTAATAATGCATCTCCCTCACATCCTTTAAATGAGAAGTGAGCATTACCTGGTAAACGGTTTTCAGGATCACCATTAAACACAACATCTGGAACTTGTTCTTGAACTCTTTTAATTAAATCTTTTCGAAGTGATGTCATGCGATTTGCGCGTGAAGTTCTTTGCACAACTGCAGTACTAACTGCTGCTGCAAAACCTGCAATAGAAGGTGCAGCTAATGTTCCTGATCGAACATCTCTTTCTTGCCCACCACCATGAAGCAACGGTGTTAATTCAATATCTCTTTTAACAACTAAGGCGCCAATACCTTGGGGGCCACCAACTTTATGACCAGAAACAGTCATCGCATCTAAACCTGAATTTTCGAAATGAACTTCTAGACAACCCACAGCTTGAACAGCATCGGAATGAAAATGAGTTTTAAATTCATGTGCAATCTTTACTAACTCTTCAATTGGTTGAACTGTTCCAACTTCATTGTTAGCCCACATCACAGTTACTAGTGCTACATCATGAGGATTTTTTTCAAATGCTTTTCTTAAGGTTTCTGGAAGAACTCGACCTTGAGTATCAACTGGCAAAATTTCAACAACAGCGCCTTCATGTTCACCTAACCATAAAACAGGATCTAAAACTGCGTGATGCTCAACAGCAGAAACTAAAATTCTATTTTTCTTTTTATCTTTTGCTTGCGCTGACCAGAAGAGTCCTTTAACCGCTAAGTTATTAGCTTCTGTTCCACCGCCTGTGAAAATGATTTCAATTGGTCTTGCCCCTAAAGCAGCAGCAATTAATTCTCTGCCTTCTTCAACTACTTTGCGTGCTCTTCTGCCTGAGGCGTGCAAAGAGGAAGGATTACCAACTTGGGCTAATTCAGCATTCATCGCAGAAATAGATTCCACCAACATGGGTGTAGTTGCTGCGTGGTCTAAATAAGTCATGGACTTAAGTTTAGACGATTTAGAACAATGCGCTTGCTAGGTCTCTACGAGCCTTGATTACCTCAGGGTCACTATCGCCCACCACAACAAATAACTCCAAAAGCCTTGCTCTTAAATTGTCTCGATCTTCTCCAGATGCAATTTTTATTGCACTTATCAAAACTGCGAAACCTGCTTGAGGATTTCCTTTCATCAACTCTAAATCAGCTAAATCCATCTGGCTAGCAAAATCTTTACGATCACTGGCTTTTTTTAAGACTTCATTTGGATTTAATTTTGAAGCTCTTTCTAACAAACCAACTTGGGCAAGTCCTGCAATTGCAACTTGGTCGCCAGGATTTTGATTTAACATTTCTTTATAAGAATTACTTGCAGTAGCAAAATCTCCTTTTTCAATTGCTAAAAAGGCTGCTTCTAATCTTGGGTCTATTTTTTCTTCTTCAACTTGTTCTTCTTCAATTGGAGCATCTGCATTAATGGTGCCATTAATACCTTGTTCGGCTGCAATTCTTAAAACTTCTTCAATTACTTGTCTAAGTTCTGCTTCTGGAATAGCACCTTGAAATAGTGGTCCAGCAGATTCACCAATTACTGCAAACACTGCAGGAATTGATTGAACTTGAAACATTTGGGAAAGTCTTGGGTTTGCATCAACATCAATTTTTGCTAAAACAAATCTTCCTTTATATTCTGCTGCAAGTTTTTCTAGTAATGGAGATAATTGTTTACAAGGTCCACACCACTCGGCCCACAAATCAACAATTACTGGAACTGTTTTTGAAATATCAATAACTTTTTGTTGAAAATCTTGTTCACTAACATCAACCACAACACCAGCTGGTGCATTAGCTAAGGCTTGACTTGCCACACTTTGGGCTTTTTTAGATTGAGCCAACGCGCCTAAGTCAATGGCGCCTCGCATAGGTATTTGACTACTCAAGATTCTTAAGCCTCACTAAGTTTGTTATGACTACTCTACTAATTACTAAATGTCATTCCACTTCTCCATTGGCCCATCCCATGAAGTTGGAAGTGGAACCTTATCTGGAGCGATAAGTTTAACAATTTCATTTAAGACAACTTGGACACTGTTTTCGCCAACCCATAAATGCTTGGCACCTTCTTTGGGCAGGATTTCAATATTTGGAGCCACACTGAATCTTTGTTTTGCTTCAGCAGGTTTTAGATAATCATCAAATTCTGGAACAAGTGCGATAACTGGAAACTTTACATTTTTCCATTTACTTAGCTCTTCTTGTGAAGTAAACCTCAGTGGTGGTGAAAGTAAAATTACTCCACTTAAATCTTGATCAAATCCATGACGAAGGGTTACATCGGTACCAAAGGACCATCCAACAACAAATGGTTTAGCTAAGTTGTTGTCTTTCACATATTTTATAGCAGCAAGTAAATCTTTACCTTCATTGTTAGAAGAATCAAATGAGCCAGTACTAGTTCCTAGTTTGCTGCATGTTCCTCGAGTGTTAAATCTTAAAACATTAATACCTGCTAAAGCAGGCAATCTCCAAGACATTTTTCTATACAAATGACTATCTGTATTTCCACCATGTGTTGGCAGTGGATGCACGGTAATTAACGTGGCAACTGCCTTTTCATCAATGGGTGATGCAATTTCTCCAACTAAGTTTTCGCCATCCGAGGTAACTAAATTTATTGTTTTTCTATGAGCAGGTAAAACACTATTGGCAACAATTTCAGTCATCTAAATCTCTTTTATGTTTCTTTCTGTCACTATTCCAACAGGGTGTATGCCAGTGTCGTCTTTCTTCTAATTCCCCAATTACATAAGCAACAGTATGTGGAGTGGCAGGTTTTATTTCCTGATCACAACCTGGACATCGATAAGCTTTGGTGGCAGCAGAACCAGTTACTCTTCTGACAACCCAGTCTCCATCAGACCAATTTTCACTTCTTTGAATTCCTAAAAGACGATCAACATTAAATTCTTGACTTTCATCTTTTTTCGAATTTTTTGGTTTATTTCTTCTAGGCATTTTTATATTCTAGAACAATCTTTCATCTTTGCGATCTAAACCACGAAGTGCGTCATAATCAACCACAACGCATCGAATTCCTCTGTCTTCGGCCAGAGTTCTTGCTTGAGGTTTTATTTCTTGGGCTGCAAAAACTCCACTTACGGGAGCAATTAATGCATCTCTATTGAGCAGTTCTAAATATCTAGTTAATTGCTCAACACCATCAATATCGCCTCGTCTTTTAATTTCCACAGCAACATTTTTTCCAGATTCGTCTTTACAAAGCAAATCAACTGGTCCAATTGGTGTTGGGTATTCCCTTCTTACTAATTGCCAGTCTTTACCAAAAGTTTCAACGTGTAGGGCAAGTAATTCTTGTAAGTGTGCTTCAACCCCATCTTTTACTAAACCAGGATCAATTCCTAAATCATGAGTTGAATTATGAATCACCTTACTTACCGTGATCACTAATCTTTCACCAGATTTATTCTCCACAGTAATAATTTTTTTATCTGGGTCATTTGACTCTGTTGTAAAACATGGAGGGCTCATCCAGTTAAGAGGTTTATAAGCTCGATCATCGGCATGGATTGAAACCGAACCATCGGCCTTAAAAAGAATTAGTCGGGTGGCTTCGGGTAGATGGGCGGTGAGTCTTCCCACGTAATCCACCGTGCAGGTTGCAACCAATAAACGCATAACTTGATGATGCCTGATGACTAAATATGCGCAACAAT
>DAIRXT010000032.1:0-7661 GCA_036819575.1 Candidatus Nanopelagicales bacterium
TTGAAGATGCAATTACTGCTTTATTTGGAACGAGTGCAGGTGCAACAACTGAACCTGAAGAACCATCAACTACTGATGGTCAAACAACTCCAACTCCTGAAGCGCCATCTATTACAGGAAATCCAGAAATTGATTTAGCAAATGCAATTAGTGATATGCAAAAGGCTGTTGCTGATGGCAAGAGAGCATTGGCTGATGGAGACTTCACCGCATATGGAAAAGCGCAACAAGATCTGGAAAATGCATTAGATAGAGCACTGGATGCGCAAAATAGACTTAATGCAAATACTGCAATTGAAACAACACCAGAAGTAACACCTGCAAGTTTTGTGCGCTAGATAACGCAAGTTCTTCCATCACTTGAGTGGGCATTAAGATTGAAACTACCGACGCGGGGTGGAGCAGCTCGGTAGCTCGCTGGGCTCATAACCCAGAGGTCATAGGTTCAAATCCTGTCCCCGCTACCAATAAAAAAGAAGACCGGAAATTTACCCGGTCTTCTTTTTTTGTGCCATCAATACAAAGCGTAGAGTAGAGACATGAGTGAAATAGTTGGCAATTTCGAGAAAAAAAAGTTAGGAAAAATTTTTCTCACAGCCCCAGGACCAACGACCAAACAAATGTTTTCTCAATTACTTAGAGCAAGACGTGATCCATCAGGGTTTCTTGTGGAGATGCGAAAAAAATATGGAAACGTAGTTCAATTTCCATTGCCTATTCTTCCGGTGTACTTGGTAACTCATCCTGATGATGTTGATCGCGTAATGAGGGTCAATGCAAAAAATTACGGCAAGAGAACTATTCAATATGAGAATTTAGCTTTGGTAACAGGAGATGGATTACTAGCAGCTGATACACAAAGTTGGAAAAGACAAAGAAAATTGATCCAACCGGCATTTCACCACGAAGCCATTATGAGAGTTGGTCCAGATACAGTTCTTGTGACAGATCGAATGTTAAAAAATTGGCAAAAATTACCAAATAATTCTGTAATTGATATTGACGATGACATGATGCATGCCGCATTAGAAATAGTGGGCCGCTCATTATTTGGAACTGATTTAGCAGGAGATGTTGAGAAAACAGCTCAAGCAACTCTTGATGCATTAGATATTATTGTTGCTCGCGCCAGAACTCCCATAACATTTCCAAAATGGATTCCAACACCAAATAACAGAAAATTAGCAAAAGCTTTAAAACAACTAGATGGCGCTGTTCAAAGAATTCTTGATGAAAGAAAAAAAATCACAGCTATTGCAGGTGTGGATCGAGACGTTGACATGCTTGATTTATTACTTGCCGCTCATGATGATGAAGGTGGATTAAACAGTAAAGAGTTAAGAGATCAAATTGTTACGTTTATTGTTGCAGGACACGAAACCGTTGCTAGTTCATTAACTTGGACTTGGTGGCTATTGGGTTCTCACCAAGATGTGCAAACAAAATTACAAAAAGAAGTTGACGAAGTTTTACAAGGAAGAGCTCCAGAAGTTAAAGACGTTGCAAACCTTCCTTACACAAGAGCAGTTGTTGATGAAGCTTTAAGAATTTTTCCACCAGGTTGGGTGGTTAGTAGAAGATCATTGGGAGATGATGTGCTGGGCGGTTATGAAATTCCTGAAAAAGCAGTAGTCATAATTTCTCCTTGGGCAACGCATCGACATCCCGAAGCATGGAACAAAGCCGAAAGTTTTGATCCAACACGATTTATGCCTGATGCACCAACTCCACTAAAAGGAACTTATTTGCCATTTGGAATTGGCCCAAGAATGTGTATTGGAAAAGATTTTGCAATATTGGAAAGTGTTTTAATGATTGCTCGTATTGCTCAAGAGTGGAACCTAACACCGGCAGGTTCAGAACCAGTTCCCAGAGCATTAGTAATGGTTAGACCCGCAGGAGGTCTACCAATGTTTATAAATAGAAGAAATTAATTAAATAATTTTATGGTTTGCTCATGGAGCAAACCATTTGTAGTAACTAAGCTTTTTTCAATTAGTGGATCACCGTTGTTTAGTGATGTCACATTTCCACCAGCTTCACGAATAATCGGAATTAATGCAGCCATATCCCAAATTGCAAGTGAAGGTTCCATAGCCAAATCAAGTGAGCCCTCTGCAACCATCATGTGAATAATAAAGTCACCAAAACCACGCGCGCGCCAAACTTTCTTAAGTAATTTTTCAAACTCTTCTTCTTGAGATTTCTTTTCCCATCTTTCTTGACTGGAATATCCTAAATAGGCATCTTCTAATTTGGAAACTTTAGAAACTTGAAGTTTTCTTTCACTTTGAAAAGAATTTGTTTTTGTTTGCAAAAAAGAACCTAACCCCGTTGCGCCAAACCAGCGTCTACCCAAAGCCGGTGCAGAAACCATTCCAGTAGTCATCTCGCCATCAACACGTAATCCAATTAGTGTTCCCCAAAAAGGAACACCTCTCACAAAGTTTTTGGTGCCATCAATTGGATCTAATATCCATTCACGATTTCCACCACCGTCATGACCAAATTCCTCACCAATAATTGAATCCTGTGGCGAATAACTAGCAATCAGTTTTCTTAACTCTTCCTCAACACTTTTGTCAGCATCACTAACTGGAGTTAAATCAGGTTTAGTTTCAATTTTTAAATCCATTGCCCCAAATCGAGCCATAGAAATTTTGTCAGCTGCATCAGCTAATTTGTGGGTAAATTCTAGATCTTGGATGCTCATAGTCAAATAAGTCTAACCTTCAGAGGTTTCAAGTGAAGCAAGTAATCTTCTAAATGAGTCAAGTCTTGGTAAGAGTGCTGGGTTTTCAAACGCAACAGCTTCGATTGCACAACTTGTGTCTTGGTGGGTACAACCTTTTTGACATTGAGTTGTGGCTTGAATTAAGTCTGGAAAACCTTCCAATATTTCTTCAACGGAAGCATGCGCTAAACCAAAAGATCTAATACCTGGAGTATCAATAATCCAAGTTTTACTGTTCACTTTTAATGCATAAGCCGAGGTTGAGGTATGTTTTCCTTGCCCGGTCACATCGTTTACTTCACCGGTTCTTCTTCCAGCATCAGGAACAAGTCTGTTAACAAGTGTTGATTTACCAACACCGGAAGGGCCAATTAGTACAGTTGTTTTTCCTTCCAGTAAATCAAGTAACTCATCAAGATTGGTTGTTTTGTTCATAGAAATTACTGGAATATCAAGTGCTTGATACATTTGCGAAAGTTTTTCGGAAGATTCAACGTCAGTCTTAGTGGCAATAATTATGGGTTGAGCATTAGCTAATCTGGCAGCAATAACTGTTCGATCAATAAGTCTTGGATTAGGTTCAGGTTCTGAAGTTGCAACCACAATTGCAACCATGTCAATGTTTGAAACAAGAGATCTTTCGACTGATTCAGAGTCATCAGCGCTTTTTTGTAGAGAGTTCTTTCGCTCTTTAACCTTTACAATTCTGGCCATATTTTCTGGATTCTTAACGTCAACTCCAACTACTTCTACTAAATCTCCAACCACCACACCTTTTCTTCCTAATTCACGAGACTTGATTGCATAAATATTTACATCATCTAAATCAGATAAATTTACGGTGAACCTGCCGCGATCAACTGTTATGACTAATCCGTCTATTGCATTTTCAAATTTAGGTCTATCTTTAGATCTAGGTCTAGATTTATGTTTTCCTGGACGAGAACGAAAATCATCCTCGTCATAATCTTGCAGTTTGTTCACGCACCCACCATTGAATTCCACATTTTTTCAAAGTCGGGAAGAGTTTTAGAAGTAGTTTTAATATCATCAACTTCAATTCCGTTAACTACTAATCCAATTACTGCACCAGCAGTAGCCATTCGGTGATCGTCAAATGCTTTCCATAAACCACCATGTAATTTTGCTGGCTTGATGTTTAATCCGTCAGCAGTTTCAGTGGCATCGCCACCGATTGCCTTTATATTTTCTACAAGTGCAGCTAAACGATCTGTCTCATGGCCTCTCAGGTGCGCAATTCCTGTTAAGGAACTTGGAGAATTTGCAAACAAAGTGATTGCAACTAGAACAGGCGTTAATTCTCCAACGTCGCTTAAATCAAAATCAATACCTTTTATCTCACCTGAGTGGGTTACTTTTAAACCCTTATCACTTAGAGAAACTGAAGCACCCATTTTTGTTAATATCTCTATCCACGCATTTCCAGCTTGCGTAGTTTCTTGAGGCCAATCGGGAATATTTACTTCACCATGTGTTACTAGAGCTGCAGCTAAGAATGGTCCTGCGTTTGATAAATCAGGTTCAATTAACCAATCTTTTGAAGTGATTTTTCCTGGTAAAACTTTCCAAGAATTATTGTTTGTAGAAACAACATTCACACCGACTTGTTTTAGCATGTCAATAGTCATTTCGATGTGAGGAATACTTGGAAGCTTTTTTCCAACATGATTTATGGTTAAACCATTCAAAAACTTTGGTGCAGCTAAAAGTAATGCACTGACAAATTGGCTGGATTCGGAAGCGTCAATTGTTATTTCTCCACCGTGTACAACTCCATCACTTGCGATAGAAAAAGGAAGTGATCCAGTTGATTGATCGTCCACAGAAATATTAAGAGACTTTAATGAATCAATAAGTGTTTTCATAGGACGATTGCGCGCACGAGCATCACCATCAAAATGTGCTACTCCAGTAGAAAGTGCTGCTAATGGTGGAACAAATCTCATAACGGTTCCAGCTAAGCCCACATCAATAGTTAAATCTTGATGAGCTCGTTTCATTGGAGAAATCTCAACAACTTCAGCAGATTTTTTTATTTCACAGCCAAGTTGTTTTAATGCCTGCAGCATCAACTCAGTATCACGAGCTAATAAAGGTTTAGAAATTTTTGAAACAGAATCACCTAAAGCAGCTAAAACAAATGCTCTGTTTGTTGCAGACTTTGAACCAGGAATTGAAATAGTTGCCTCAATTGGGCGCTGCACACTGGGGGCAGACCAGTTATGTGGGGCAGATTCACTCATTTGAATCTAAGACTACAGCGTGCACGTTATATTCAGGTTGTTATGTGTGGAAGATACGCTGCCAATCGCGATACGGGAACTCTTACTGAAGTATTCAAGTTAAAAAATCTACCGGTTCAACTTTTACCCGAAAATTTCAATATTTCTCCCACTTCAAAAACTTATGCAATAACTGTTGATAAGAATCAAAATAGGACCTTGGAAATAATGACATGGGGATTAATTCCTTCTTGGGCAAAAGATAACTCGATGAGTGCGAAAATGATAAATGCCAGATTTGAAACAGTTGATGAGAAACCTTCTTTTCGAAGTGCATTTAGTAAAAGACGATGCATAATTCCAATGGACGGTTATTACGAATGGTTTAGACCAGTTGATCCTAAAGAAAAAAAACAACCATATTTTATAAAAGCAAAAAATAGTCCTGTTTTAGCGGTGGCCGGAATTTATGAAATCTGGAAAAACCCAACTCCAGGAAATTTTGACCAGGAAGTTCACAGTTTTTCTGTGATTACTACTGAAGCAAAATTAGGGCTAGAAACCATTCATGATCGAATGCCTGTGCTGGTTCCTGATAAAAATTGGCAAGCATGGCTTGATCCATCTATTCAAAATAAGGATGAGATCAGATCACTTCTAGCAACACCACCAGATGGTTACTTTGAATTCCATAAAGTGAATTCGGATGTTAATAATGCTAGAAATAATGGCATTAATTTAATTCAACCGCTGATTGGCTAAATGAGTACGACTTTTATTGAGACTAGTTGGGGTAGCGCTCAAAAAAGACTTGTAGAACGACAGGGTAGCGTTGGCTTATGACTTTTTTATCAGCCGTTGTAAAAGACAAAACTGAACTTGAAGATAAAGATATTGAACATCTTCAAGCACTTTTGGCTGATTGGACTTTGTTAGCAGACTTAAGCTTGAGTGATCTTGTGCTGTGGATTCCAACCTGGCATGGAAAAGGTTTTTTTGCAGCAGCACAAATTAGGCCTGCGACTACTCACACAAATGTTCCAGAAGATTTAGTAGGGGAGTTTATTGCCTCCGGGCGAAGAGTTGATCTAGATAAAGCTTTAACTACTCGAAAAAAAGTTGGTGACTCAAATAACTCTGGTTTGAGAATAGAAGCAATTCCTGTTGTGTTTGATGAAAAAGTTATTGCAGTCATTTCTCGCCACACAAGTGTTGATGGCAGAGGTGGAAGATTAGAGCAAGTTTATTTAGCCGCTGCACAAGATTTGATGGAAATGGTTGCTTCGGGAAGTTTTCCTGCGCAAGGTGAAATCAGCAAAGCAAATCAAGCACCTCGAGTTGGTGATGGAATCATTCACTTAACTAAAGATGGAATTGTTGATTTTGTCAGCCCAAATGCTTCATCAGCTTTTAGAAGACTTGGGTTTGCATCTGACTTAATCAATCAAGATTTATCAAAAGTTGTTACAAAACTTCAACATAAACCCGGTCCAGTAGATGAAGCAATAATGCTTATTGCAGGTGGGCGCGCTAGTGGTGAAGTTGAGTTAGATAATTCAACTTCGGTTGTAACTCTTCGTGGTGTTCCACTTTTAAAAAATAACCAAAGAGTAGGTTCTCTAGTTTTAGTAAGAGATGTAGCAGATTTGAGAAGAAAAGAGAAAGCGCTTTTAACAAAAGATGCAACGATTAGAGAAGTTCATCATCGTGTTAAAAACAACTTACAGACAGTTGCCGCACTTCTAAGATTACAAGCACGAAGAGCAAAAAGTGAAGAAACAAAAGATTCTTTAGCTGAAGCACAAAGAAGAGTAAGTGCTATTGCTGTTGTGCATGAAGCCTTATCTAGATCTCCGGGTGAAGTAATTCCATTTGATGAGGTAATTAATCAAGTAATAGCTCTTGTCACAGATGCTTCAACAATTGTTGAAAATGATAAAGCAATTGGAATTGAACTACAAGGAGAGTTTGGACAACTACCAGCAGAAATTGCTACCCCTCTTGCCATGGCTGTAGTGGAAATTTTACAAAATGCCATTGAACACGGGCGACCAACAAATGCTCCCGTGCAAATTAATGCTTCCAAAAGTGGGGGACAAATTCGAATCACAATTACTGATGAAGGTCCTGGAATTGAAAAAGGTAAAGATGTTTTTGCAACGGATCAATTAGGTTTACAAATTGTGAGAACTTTAATAGTCGATGAACTTGGTGGTGGGTTAACTATTTCTGCGAATTCACCAACTGGGGTGAAGGCAGAAATAGTCGCCCCGATAGTTCTTAGGAAAAGTGACTAAACCTGTCTTGGTTTAGTAGAAGTTGATTGAAGCCGCTGGAGCACTATGGCCTAAAGCGCGACGTTCGTCTTCGCTTAGTCCACCCCAAACGCCTGAATCTTGACCTGTTTCCAAAGCCCATTGCAAGCATGGTTCGACCACGGTGCAGGTTTTGCAGACTTTTTTAGCTGCTTCTATTTGAAAAACAGCAGGTCCAGTGTTACCTATAGGGAAAAATAACTCAGGATCTTCATCGCGACAAGCTGATTTATGACGCCAGTCCATGTTTAATACCTCCAATTAGTTTCCCCACTACAAGGGTGACACGTTGTGACGGTTTGCACAACCTTTTATGGGCAAAATCTTGTGAAATCAGGTGTCACTTTGGTCACATTGGGGATAAATCGG
>DAIRXT010000033.1:0-7415 GCA_036819575.1 Candidatus Nanopelagicales bacterium
TACTTGAGCAAATAATGGCTCTGATTGATTCTTTCGATTGTGTTTTGCTTGATTTGGATGGTGTTGTCTACCTAGGAAAAACCCCAATTGATAAAGCTGTGAAGACTATTAAAGAATTACAAGCAAAAAAAGTAAACATTGCAGTTATCACAAATAATGGCTCGGTCACTTCTAAGAGTGTGAGCAAATGGATGAAGGACTTTGATCTTGATTTCAAAGCGTCCTCAATCATTACTAGTTCTCAAACGCTTTGTTGGTACTTAAACGATAAGTTTGCCAAAGATTCAAAGGTGTTGGTGGTGGGAAGTGAAAGTTTGAAGGACTCTGTTAAGGACGCAGGTTACAAAGTCGTAAATAAGGCAGATAAAGATCCAGTTGTTGTTGTCAATGGCATTGATGCAGAGATCACTCAGAAAGATTTAGCTGAAATGTGTTATGCCATAGCCAAAGGTGTGGCATGGGTTTCTACAAATGGTGACTACACATTTCCAACTGAGAAAGGTTTGGCTCCTGGAAATGGTGCCTTTAATGCTTTGATCACATCCATTACTGGGAAGACCCCGTTGTTAATGGGCAAGCCTGAGCCTCACATGTTTAAGCAGGCTGCTGAGATTTTTGGGTCCAAGAATCCAATCGTGGTCGGGGATCGACTCGATACCGATATTCAAGGAGCAAACAGAGCAGGTTTTAAGTCAATGTGTGTTTTAACTGGAGTAAGTGACTTGGCTCAAATTCAGCACGCATCTTCATCCACAGCCCCGACTTATGTCGGAAAAGACTTAAGCGCATTGCTTGATAACAATAGTTTAGTAAGTTGGTAGCTATGACAAACACTTTTGACCAGGCCGAAAATAGAAACGAACAATCTGAGCTTTCTTTGGGTGCCCTTAAACCAATAATTCCTAGTGGAGATGCTCGAGTAGATGGGGCAACAGAAAGATTAAACGAATTAGCAAATCTTCCTGCAATTGAACATGTCAGTGTTTTTGAAGATGTGCATCGTCGTTTGCACGATGCCTTGACCGATAATCCAGAGTGAACCTAAACAGATTAGATCAAGAACTAGTTAGGCGAGGTCTGGCTAGATCTCGCGAAGTCGCTATTGAATTAATCAATTCCGGTTCTGTTTTAGTTGATCATGTCCCAGCCTTGAAACCAGATAGACGTGTCAACAATGAAGTTTCGATAATCATCGAAACCGAAGTTGATCATTATGTAAGTAGGGGAGCTCATAAATTAATTAGTGCTCTGGATGAATGGCAGAGTGTCAATGTTGAGAATCAAGTTTGTTTAGATGCTGGTTCTTCAACTGGTGGTTTCACCCAAGTTCTTTTAGAAAGAAAAGCTGCCAAGGTGTTTTGTGTAGATGTTGGTTATGGTCAATTAGCTTGGGAAGTTAGAAATCATCCTCAAGTTGTGGTCATGGAAAGAACAAATATCAGAAATATGCCTGCTGCAACTTTGCAACCAACACCCAGCATTGTGGTTGCTGACTTATCGTTTATTTCTTTGTCCCAAGTTTTACCGGCCCTGATAGCAAATGCAGCTCTTGATGCAGATTTTCTACTAATGGTGAAACCTCAATTTGAGGTTGGTAAAGATTCTTTAGGTGCAGGTGGAGTTGTGCGAGATCCAGAGTTACGACGAGAGGCGATAAGAAAAGTTGTGGACTCAGGAGCTCAACTTGGTCTTGGTTGCAACGGTGTTGTTGCTTCTGCATTACCAGGTCCAAAAGGAAATGTTGAATACTTTGTTTGGTTGAAAAAGGGTGGAGCAATTATTAGTGATAAAGACATTGAATCGGCTATCGCGAAGGGACCACAATCATGAGTAGTAAACCTGTGGTTTTAATTCTTTTGCACAATGATTCAGTTGAAGCCAATAAAATTGCTGCCAAAGTTTCTCAACAACTATCTGATGCAAAAGTTTCAATCTGTGCTCTTGGTAGTGACAAAAAGTTAATTCAAAGTGCAGGTTATGAAATTACAGAATACGTTCCAGGAACCAGTACAAATCCAAATTTGGCACTTGTTTTTGGTGGAGATGGAACAATTCTTAGAGCTGTTGAAGTAACAAGATCAAGCAACATTCCAGTTTTAGGAATTAATCTTGGCCATGTTGGTTTTCTTGCCGAAGCAGAAGTTGAACACATTGAAGATGTCGTGAAAGCCATTGTTGAGCATGACTGGATTGAAGAAAAAAGATTAGCAATTGAAGTAGTTGTCACTAAAGACAACGAAGTTGTTTTTGAATCTTTCGCCCTTAACGATGTTGCTATAGAAAAATCAGAACCAGGACACATGTTTGATTTGATATTGGAAATTGATTCAAAGCCAGTGTCTAGATTGTGGGGAGATGGAATTGTTTTAGCAACTCCAACTGGCTCAACTGCTTATGCTTTTAGTGCAGGAGGACCTGTTATTTGGCCAAGTGTTGAAGCTTTGCTTGTTGTGCCAATTAGTGCTCATGCTTTATTTGCTAAACCTCTTGTTGTTGACACAAAATCAGTTATTGCCATTGAAGTTCCCCAAGATGGAAGCAATGGTCACTTAACTGCTGATGGCAGAAGATCTTTTGATTTATCACCTGGCATGCGCATTGAAGTTAGGAAATCTTCTTCATACGTCAATTTAGCAAGATTGGATGAAGAATCTTTTTCTGAAAGATTAGTTAAGAAATTTCAATTGCCCGTTGAGGGCTGGCGTGGGAATAATAAGCGTAAATGATTAATGATCTTCGAATCCAAAACATTGGTGTGATCGAGGATGTTTCCTTAGAAATGTCTAATGGTTTCACTGTTTTAACAGGTGAGACTGGTGCTGGTAAAACAATGATTCTGACTGCTTTTCAAATGATCATTGGTGAAAAAGTTGATTCAAGTCTGGTGCGAGCTAATGAAAAATCAGCCTTAGTTGAAGCATTTATTAAGGTTCCCCAAGATAAAGAACTACGCCAAAGATTAGAAGAATTAGATGTCGCGATTGAAGATGATGGAACTCAAATCAGTAGAACAATAGCCCGAGAAGGTCGAGGCAAGATTATTTTGGGAGGACGATCTGTTCCCAGTGCCACTTTGGAAGAGATTACTCAAAGCTCGATAACAATTCATGGTCAAGGAGATCAAGTTTTGTTAAACAAATCTTCGTTTCAAAGACAATTACTAGATCAGTTTGCTGGAGAAAGCCATCTTGGAAATCTCGTTAAATATCAAGACCTTTACTCAAAATATGTAGAAACGAAAAAGAAACTTGAAGAACTGAAGAAAGCAGGAGGGCAAAACGCACTCAGGATTGCTCAATTGCAAGAGTCCGTGAAAGAACTAAACGATGCCCAACTAGAAGTTGATGAAGAAATTTCTATTACAGAGCGCATAAATCTAATTAACAACAGTGAAGATATTTTTGAATCATTAGCCTTGGCCGACAAATTACTTAATGGAGCAGAAGATGGCACAGCCTCTGTCACCAGCCAGTTGAATCAGGCTCGAAAAGCATTAGATACCGCAGCAGCCAAAAGTGAAAGAATCTCTTCCTTAAGAGATCAGATTTCTAATCTGGAAATTGAAGTCTCGACTTTGGCCCGTGATGTGAACAGGGATTTAGCTTCATTAGATCGAGATCCGGCAACAATAGACAAACTAGAATCAAGAAGAGCGTTGATAAAGAAGTTACTTACAAAATATGGTCCAACAAGCAAAGACGCTCTTGAAAACATAAAGAAATTTACGGAAGAATTAGCCACAATTGAAGATTTACCATCTGCAATTGAATCTGTTGAAAAAGAAATCCAGATGCAATTAAGTGAATTAGCCATCAGTGCCCAAAAAATTCATGATTCAAGAGTGGATTCTTCAACGAAAATATCGCAGGCCATTGAAAAGGAACTCAAATCACTTTCAATGCCTAACGCTGATTTCAAGGTAAGAATCGAAACATCAGAAGATCAAGCAGGTTTAAAAATTAAAGTGGATAAGAATGAGACTCATTTACACTTTGATAATTACGGGGTAGATCAAATTTCATTTGAATTCAGCGCCAATCCAGGTCAACCTCTTCGTCCTATATCTAAAGTGGCAAGTGGTGGGGAAATGTCAAGAATTATGTTGGCCATAGAGCTAGTTTTTTCAAAAAGTGGAGCAAGTAAAACTATGATTTTTGATGAAGTTGATGCAGGAATTGGTGGGGCAGCAGCAATCGAAGTTGGTAAACGCTTGAAAGCTTTGGCGAAGAATCACCAAATTGTGGTTGTCACACATTTACCTCAAGTTGCAGCATTTGCCGATAAACATCTCAAGGTTGAGAAGTCGGCCTCGGGAAATGTAACAACTTCAAGTGTTATTGAACTAGACAGTGGTGCGCGAGTTACCGAAATTGCTCGAATGATGGCTGGAATCCAAGATTCAGCCTCAGCCCTTGAACACGCGCGTGAACTGCTGGGGATGTCGCAAAGCAATTAGTTATAGGATGTAATCCCGTGGGGTTAAGGTTTCTTAACTTTCATAAAAATTCTTACCACGGGAGTTAAATTGTCTAGTAGCAGTGTTAAGCACATTTTTGTCACCGGTGGTGTGGCTTCATCTCTTGGTAAAGGTTTAACGGCTTCTTCCTTAGGTAACTTGTTAGTTTCTCGTGGTCTTAAAGTAACAATGCAAAAACTTGATCCTTATTTAAATGTTGATCCTGGAACAATGAATCCTTTTCAACATGGAGAAGTTTTTGTTACCGAAGATGGTGGCGAAACAGATTTAGATGTGGGACATTACGAAAGATTTTTAAATGTTGAACTTTCAAAATCAGCAAACGTAACAACGGGTCAAGTTTATTCAAGTGTTATTGCGCGTGAAAGACGTGGAGAGTATTTAGGCGACACCGTTCAAGTTATTCCTCACATAACAAATGAAATCAAAGGTCGAATAAGAGGAATGGCTTCTGCTGATGTTGATGTTGTTATTACAGAAATTGGTGGCACCGTTGGAGATATTGAGTCTTTACCATTCTTAGAAGCTGTAAGACAGATTCGTCACGAAATTGGCAGAGAAAACACATTCTTTCTTCATGTAAGTTTATTGCCCTACATTGGTCCATCGGGTGAGCAAAAAACCAAACCAACTCAACACAGTGTTGCTTCAATGCGAAGCATTGGTTTGCAACCTGATGCCATTGTTCTGAGATCTGATCGCATAGTTCCAGATCACATAAAAAAGAAAATCTCAATGATGTGCGATGTTGATCAAGAAGGAGTTGTGGCAGCAGTAGATGCACCAAGTATTTACGACATTCCAAGAGTGCTTCATCGAGAAGGTTTAGATGCGTTTGTAATCAGAAGATTAGGTTTACCATTTCGAGATGTTAATTGGAAAAGTTGGGATGCACTTCTAGAACGTGTTCATAAACCAGCACACCAAGTAACCGTTGGACTGGTTGGCAAATATATAGATCTACCTGATGCATATTTATCTGTTTCTGAAGCATTACGAGCTGGTGGTTTTGCCAATAACGCCAAAGTAACAATTAAATGGGTGGCTTCAGATGATTGTGAAACACCAGAAGGTGCAGCAAAAGCTTTAAGTGATGTTGACGCAGTGTTAATTCCTGGAGGATTTGGCGTAAGAGGTATTGAAGGAAAACTTGGTGCTCTTACTCATACAAGAAAAAATAGAATTCCCACATTAGGAATTTGTCTAGGTTTGCAATGCATGGTTATTGAATTTGCTAGAGAAATTGCAGGTATGCCAGGTGCTTCATCACTTGAGTTTGATGCAGACACCGCATATCCAGTTATTGCAACCATGGCTGATCAAGTTGAAATTGTGAGTGGACAAAAAGATATGGGCGCTTCCATGCGATTGGGAAGTTTTCCAGCACACCTTAAAGATAATTCAATTGTGCATGATATTTATGGTGCAACTGTCATCACTGAAAGGCACAGACATCGCTATGAAGTTAACAATGAATATCGAGACAAATTATCTGAACACGGATTGATATTTTCAGGATTATCGCCCGATGGAAAATTAGTTGAGTTTATCGAACTAGACAAAAAAGATCATCCTTATTATGTAGCAACCCAAGCTCATCCTGAATTTAAGTCAAGGCCTACCAAAGCCCACCCACTCTTTGAAGGATTAATCAAAGCAGCCCTTGATTCACGCTAAAAGAATCGATAAAAGTCTCTAGGGTGGCGGATTACAACTTAGTAAGCGTAATATGTAGTTTTGTTAGAGAAACCTCAAAGGAGAGAAACTAATTGTTAGTAGGAGTTCCAAAAGAGATCAAAAATCACGAATATCGTGTAGCCATAACTCCTGCTGGAGTTGTTGAATTTATAAAAAATGGTCATCAAGTAGTTGTTGAAAAGAATGCTGGAGTTGGTTCAGCAATATCTGATGAAGAGTATGTAAAAGCCGGTGCGAAAATTTTGGATTCTTCTGATGAGGTTTGGGCTAAATCTGATTTAATTTTAAAAGTTAAAGAACCTATTGCTGCTGAATATCCTAAAATGCGTAAAGATCAAATTCTTTTTACTTACCTACATTTAGCTGCGTCAAAAGATTGCACAGATGCCTTGATTAAGTCAGGAACCACTGCAATTGCGTATGAAACTGTTGAACTAGAAAACAGATCATTACCACTTTTGGCACCAATGTCAGAAGTTGCTGGAAGATTAGCTCCTCAAGTTGGTGCGCATTCACTTCTTAAATTTCAAGGCGGTAGAGGTTTATTACTAGGTGGTGTTCCTGGAGTTAGAAAAGGAAACGTAGTAATTATCGGTGGGGGAGTTTCAGGACAGCACGCTGCAACTATTGCTTTGGGATTTGAAGCAAATGTAACAATTCTTGATCTAAATGTTGATCGATTAAAGGAATTGGATTTGATATTTGATGGCAAAGTTCAAACACTTGTCTCAAACGCGTTCGAAATCGAAAGATGTGTTTTAGAGGCTGATTTAGTAATTGGGGCAGTTCTTGTTCCGGGTGCAAAAGCTCCTAAATTAGTTTCCAATGAGCTAGTTAAAAGAATGAAACCAGGATCAGTATTAGTCGACATTGCAATTGATCAAGGTGGATGTTTTGAAGATTCCAAAGCCACAACACATGACAATCCAACATATAAAATTCATAATTCAATATTTTATTGTGTTGCAAACATGCCTGGTTCTGTTCCAAACACATCAACTTATGCTTTAACAAATGTTACTTTGCCTTACGCTAAAGCCATTGCTAACAAAGGATGGAAAAAAGCCATCCAAGATGATAAAGCTCTCAGACTTGGTTTGAATGTGCATGAAGGAAAAGTTACATATAAAGCTGTGGCAGATGCTTTTAATATGGAATACCATCCAGCGGAGAAACTAATTTCTGCTTAATGAGACTAGATCAGGCTTTGCCGCTTTATCTGAATCATTTAGCAACAGAA
>DAIRXT010000034.1:0-6819 GCA_036819575.1 Candidatus Nanopelagicales bacterium
ACGAATTCGAAAAGAATTAGTCAGCAGTTCCGTACAAACGATCTCCTGCATCACCTAAGCCTGGAACGATATAACCAACCTCATTTAATTTTTCATCAAGTCCGGCACAAACCACAGTGACATTAACATCGCTTCCAAACGCATTTTCAACATTCTTAATGCCTTCAGGAGCTGCCAGTAAACAGATGGCAACTACATCTCTGGCGCCACGATCAATTAGCAGTTTGATGGCTGCTACTAATGTGCCACCAGTTGCAAGCATTGGATCTAGAACAAAAACTTGACGATTCTTAATTTCTCCGGGAATTCTTTCTGCATATGTGGTGGGTTGCAAAGTTGTTTCATCACGAACCATTCCCAAAAATCCAACTTCTGCACCAGGAAGAATGCGCATCATTCCATCAAGCATTCCCAAACCTGCTCTTAAAATTGGGACAACTATTGGTTTGGGTTTGGCAAGAACAAAACCTTTTGTTTTTGTGATTGGAGTTTCTACTTCTGTTTCTTCAACTAATAAATGTCTAGTTGCTTCATAGGAAAGTAATGTCACAAGTTCTTCAACAAGTTTTCTAAACGTAGGAGTATCGGTGTTCTTGTCTCTCAGGGTGGTTAATTTGGCTGACACCAGGGGATGATCGATGATCAGGGTTTTCATGACCTCGAGACTATCTATATACACCTGAATTGGTGGGGAAATAGGCCCAAATGGGGAGGGGGTCACGCTCCAGGTGAACAAGAGGTGAACTTCGTGTATCCTCAAAACACTCACAGAATGATGGATACATCATTGCTTTCTGTGCCCTAGGGAAAAAAGAAAGAGGAAGTAATGTCATTAGTTAAAAGAACTATCGGCGTTGCAGCTTCTGTTGCTGTTGCATTTGCAACTTTTGTTGCACCTGCACAAGCAGCACCAGCTAATTGCGATGGCGATATGAAGTTGATTTTCCAAGGTGGTTTGACTGGCCCAGCTGCTCAAACTGGAATTGGTGAATACAACGGTTTTAAACTTGCAGTATTGCAATACAACGAAAAACGTGGTTCAGGTCCAAAAGTTGAACCAGGTTTTATTGATACCCAAGCAGATCCTGCACAAACACCTCCATTGGCGTTAGCAACTGTTAACGATGCATGTGTAATCGGTGTTGTCGGTGGTATGTACTCAGGTGAAACACGCGCAGCACTACCTATTTATCTAAAAGGTGGTTTGCCAGTTATTTCTCCTTCAGCAACAAACGAAACATTGCCTGCAGTTGGTGGAGACGTATTCCACCGTGTAGTTGCAAATGATGGTGTACAAGGTCCAGCACTTGCTAAGTTGGCAGGAAATCAACCAAACGCGAAAGTGTTTATCGTTGACGACCAATCAACTTACGGTAAAGACTTGGCAACAATTGTTAAGAAAAGACTTGCAAAGAACAAGCAAGTTGGATCTGACTCTGTTGCTACAGGTACAACAAACTTCTCATCTGTAATTGCAAAAATGAGAAAAGCTGGCGCTAACACCGTATTCTTCGGTGGTTACTACCCAGAAGCTTCAAAGTTTGTTAAGCAACTTCGCGACAACGCAGCCACAAGAAACGTTAAGTTTATTGCTGGTGACGGTGTATTAGATAACGAATACGTCAAGTTGGCAAAGAAGAACGCTGAAGGAACTTCTATGACCGCTCCATACATTCCTATGGAACGTGCAGACAAGAAACTTACAGCTATCTACAAGAAAGAATTCGGCGTTGCTCCAGCGGTTTACACCCTTGAGGCATATAACGCAGCAGGATTCTTCCTTGCAGCTGTCAAAGCAGGAAATGACACCAGAGCAGAAATCTTGACTTACATCAACAAAAACTCTTACAAGGGTGTTGGTCAAACTCTCAAGTTCGATGCTAAAGGTGAACCAGCCGTTAAGGTGATGAACGAATTCATCGTCCGAAAAGGCAAAATTGAATACGTAGGCGTAATTAAGTAATACGTATTTATAGTTGTAGGGTGAGGTACGTAAAGTACCTCACCCTCATCAATGTCTAGGGAGTGTTCGTGGATTTTTCGATTCTGTGGACAGAGTTCGCATCTCTGCTACTTGATGGAATCGTCGTTGGCGCAATTTATGCGCTCGTTGCACTTGGATACACACTTGTTTATGGTGTTTTACGTTTAATTAACTTTGCACATTCAGAAATATTTATGCTTGGAACTTTCGCAACTTTAGGTGTAACAATGTTGCTTGGCTTTACTGGTTTTGAAGAACCACTAGGAATATTAGCCTTTCTTGGAGTATTTCTACTTACAGCAACCGTTGCAGGCGCAGCAAGTGGATCAGCTGCAATGCTTTTAGAAGTTGTCGCCTATAGAAGATTGCGTAGAAATAACGCAAATAGACTTTCGTCCTTAATCTCTGCTATTGGTGCATCTTTATTCTTAGTTGAATTGTTCAGAATTATGACTGATTCAAAAGACTGGGATTTTCCAAGACTGTTAGACAAAAATTCGCTTTTTGAAGTGGGAACTGCGTATGTAACGGCAGATAAAGTGGTTGTTTTAGTTGGGGCATTTGCATTGATGATTATTTTGGATCGTATTATTCAAACCACAAAACTTGGTCGTGGAATTCGCGCAGTTTCACAAGATGAAAGAACTTCAATTTTGATGGGTGTCGATGTTGATCGTGTTATCGCCTTCACATTTTTAATTGGTGGCGTATTAGCTGGAGTTGGCTCAGCTTTCTACATGTTGTTTTATGAAGCAACGAAATTTAACGTTGGATTCTTATTAGGTATCTCAGCATTTACCGCTGCAGTTCTTGGTGGAATTGGAAACATTAGAGGTGCACTTGCTGGATCATTTGCACTTGGATTAATTCAACAGTTCTCATCAGCAGTTCTGGGTTATAACTGGAGAGATGTTGTTACGTTCTTAATTCTGGTATTGGTACTTTTGTTTAAACCAACTGGATTATTTGGCGAAGCACTACAAAGGGCCAGGGTATGAGTACAACAAAGACAACCAAAATACGCTTCAATTTAAGAGACAAGTTTGGTGATTGGTGGGAAGGAACCACCAGAAATCAAAGAGTTGTTTTCAGAATTGCCTTAATCGGATTCTTTTTCCTTTTGCCGTATCTAGATAACCCAATCTTGGGTACAAATGAATCAGATTTTTCTTCTGTTTTGTTTTATCCAATGGGAATGTTTGCCATTATGGCAATTGGGTTAAACATCATTGTTGGTAAGAGTGGAATCCTAGATTTGGGATATGTCGCATTCTTCGCTATCGGTGCATACACTCACGCAATTTTGAATTTGAACTTTGGTTTTCCGTTTTGGATCAACGTATTCTTAGGAATGGGTTTTGCAATGCTTGCAGGCCTCATGCTGGGATTACCAGCACTTCGCTTACGTGGTGACTACTTAGCAATTATTACTTTAGGTTTTGGCGAAATTATCCGAATCCTGGCGATTAACTTCAATTTCACAGGCGGGGCTGCTGGATTAGCTGGTATTGGTGCTCCTCCAACTATTTTTGGAATCGAATTTGTGGTTGACGATCCAAAACCGTTCTATTGGTTGTTGCTCACTTTAATGCTGTTTGTTATTTGGGCCTATCTTCGATTAGTTGCAAGACGTCCAGGAAGAGCATGGGAAGCAATTAGAGAAGATGAAGATGTTGCTGAATTTATGGGTGTTGCGACCATGAAATATAAACTTTGGGGATTTGTTCTTGGTGGTGCAGTAGGTGGCGCAGTAGGCGCTGTGTATGCAGGTCAAGTAACTTCAATTACTCCCGAGAATTTCACACTGCAACTATCAATCATGATTTTGGCTTGCGTGGTATTTGGTGGAATGGGAAATATTTGGGGAGTTGCTTTAGGTGCCGCTTTACTTGGTTATTTCCCAGAGAAATTAAGATTCCTATCTGATACACGTATTTTATTCTTCGGATTATTAATGGTTGTGATGATGAATGTTAGACCAAATGGAATCATTCCTCGTAAGAAACGTGAAAAGGTTTATGACAAGAACACTGGCCAAGAGGTAACTCGATGAGCAAAAAACTGTTAGAAATTCGTAACTTAACTATGAAGTTTGGTGGAGTAGTAGCACTCTCAGAAGTTAATTTACATGTTTCTGAAGGTGAAATTGCTGCCTTGATTGGTCCAAACGGAGCAGGCAAAACAACCGTATTCAACGTAGCAACTGGTTATTACACCCCAACTGCGGGAGAAATTTTAATCGATAACGAATCAGTTGTTGGTGTGAAGACTTATAAAATTGCAAGAAAAGGATTAGCAAGAACTTTTCAAAACGTGAGACTTTTTGGAGATATGACTGCATTAGAAAATGTGATGACCGGTGCAGATTCCAAAAATCAGGTTGGTTTATTGGGATCAATGTTTGGAACATCCACTTCCAGAAAAGATGAAGAAAGATCACACAAGAAAGCGGCAGAGCTTCTGAACTTTATGGGAATCTCACATCGAGCCGGACAATTGGCAAAGAATCTTCCATATGGCGATCAAAGAAGATTAGAAATTGCCCGAGCATTAGCACTTGAACCAAAAGTTTTATTACTCGATGAGCCAGCAGCAGGATTTAACCCACAAGAAAAAGTTGAGTTGGGTGAACTGATCAAGAAAATTCGCGATGCAGGTTTTGCTGTACTTCTAATTGAGCATGACATGAGTTTGGTTATGAAAATTTCAGATCGCGTATCAGTACTTGATTTTGGACAAAAAATTGCTGAAGGTACTCCAAATGAAGTTCAGCAGAATCAGAAAGTTATTGATGCATACCTAGGAGTTGCCGATCATGCTTCTTGATATTAAAGACTTAAAAGTTTCCTACGGTAAAATTGAAGCTATCAAAGGAATAACCTTAAACGTTAGTCAAGGTGAGATTGTTACCTTAGTTGGTGCAAACGGTGCTGGTAAAACAACACTTTTGAAAACAATTTCAGGAATTCTTAAACCATCAAATGGTGTTATAAATTTTGAAGGCAAAGATATTCAATCAATTGCACCTCATGACAGAGTTTTGGCTGGTTTATGCCAAGCACCAGAAGGTCGCGGTATTTTTCCTGGAATGACAGTTTTGGAAAATCTTGAAATGGGTAAATATTCCCGTCCAGAATGGAAAAAAGAGTTACAAGAAGATTTAGATCGCGTCTACACACTTTTCCCAAGATTAAAAGAAAGACAAGGCCAAGCAGGTGGAACTCTTTCAGGTGGAGAACAACAAATGTTATCCATTGGTAGAGCATTAATGTCTCGTCCAAGACTTTTGTTGTTGGATGAACCATCAATGGGTCTGGCCCCAATGTTTATTCAACAAATTTTCAAAATCATTCGAGAAATTCAAACCCAAGGTGTATCAATTCTTTTGGTTGAACAAAACGCAGCCCAAGCTCTTTCTTGTGCAAATCGTGCCTACATCATGGAAACAGGAAATATTGTTAAAGAAGGTTCTGGTAAAGAATTACTTAATGATGAAGCGATCAAGAAAGCTTATCTAGGAACTGGCGCTTAAGTTATTTAATTGCCATAACTAATGCCACCAAAATGGGGGCATAAAATAGTGCGGGTAATAAATCAGCAACAGGTAATTGTTTAATCTTTAGTAATCTAAAACTAACTCCCACAAGAAGTAGTCCGCCTGTAACGGTGAGTGCAATTACTTGAGGTTCGTTCAAAACATCTCCCAAACCAAAACCAAGCAAGGTAAACAATCCTTGATAAATTCCAACTGCCAAGGCTGAGAAGGCAACACCAATTCCTAATGATGCTGCAAAGGCAATAGAAGCAAAAAAATCCAGAGAGGATTTCAATGCCAATTGTTCAATTCCTTTGCCTAAGCCATCAGAAATAGAACCAAGAATTGCTAGAGGACCAACTACAAAAAGTAGTGAGGCGCTAACAAAACCTTCCACAAAATTTGCATCTTGCGATTTAATTCTTTTTTTCAAGGATTTCTTAAGTTTTCTACCAATACTTTCGAAACGATCCTCTAATCTCCATAAAGATCCTGTTATACCACCAAGAATTAAACTGCCCAACACGATTAAAACACCCATGCCTGGACCAACGGCATCTTTGAATTCTGGTTTTGTGATGTCAATGATTGATAAACCTGCTACTAAGAGTGTCATTAATCCCAAAGCATCTGTTACAACATTTCTTGTTTTTGTTGATAACCGATCACCTAGAAGTGTTCCAATTATGGCTCCAGCCACAATTGCAACGACGTTGAGTAAAGTTCCTAAACCTATCAATTATCTATTCTTTTCTTTGAAAAATACGGTTAATCGCGCTGATGCACTTCTTTCATCTTTATCGTTAAGAATTTCTATGAAGTAACTTCCCGTTGTTTTACCAACATGGAGAGGAGTTGCGATTCCTTTAACGAATCCATCTTTAACACTCTTATGGTGAGTTACGTTTATATCAACACCAACTGCAACTCGATCAGGATATGCAGCAACATTTGCTGCGATTGAACCTAGAGTTTCAGCAAGAATTGCATTTGCTCCACCATTTAGAAGACCTAGAGGTTGACGATTTCCTTGCACTGGCATTGTTCCAATAGTTTTATTAGCGCTTACTTCAATTAACTTAATTCCCATTCTTTCGGCTAATTCACCAAGACCGTATTCATTCAAAGCTTTAGTCAATTCTTCTGGGGATAGCTCGCTCATTTTGATATCCGCACGCGATTTATTTAGCGGTGCGCCATCGTTATTTGCCATATCGCAAGCCTAGGATCACACTTATGGTTGAGATGAAACACCCCGAACATTTATTACTGGTTGATGGCCATTCATTGGCATACCGGG